>NZ_JAAHHM010000020.1:0-199074 GCF_010692445.1 Moorena sp. SIO3E8
GCCTTCCCGTAGCGTGAGCAAAGGTCAATCGCTCTTTTCTACCAGTTGTCTCGAACCGTCCGCTCAAAACCTGCATCCCATCACCCAGGCATAATCAGGCTTTGAGGCACTTGTGTCCGGCAGTCAGGCCATGACTAGTGTCAATGAAGAAATCGAGCAGTTGGGCTATCCAAAACTGGAAATGGGCATCGGTATCAATACCGGTGTGGTTGTGGTTGGGAATATTGGTTCCGAAAAACGCACCAAATATAGTGTGATTGGCAGCGCCGTTAACCTGGCTTACCGAATCGAATCTTATACAACTGGTGGTCAAGTTATGATTTCTCCTTCCACTTTGGAAGAAACTGGCGAATTCTTAAGAATTGACGGTCAAAAACAGGTAAAACCCAAGGGAATTAAGCAGCCAATTACTATCTATGAAGTGGGTGGAATTGGGCATAATTATAACCTATTTTTACCCAAACAGCAAGAAACGTTTTTCGAAGTTAACCAAAAAACTAAGCTACAATTTAATTATGCTTTTCTAGATGGAAAGCATATCAGTAATTCGGTCTACACTGGGCGTTTAGTAGAGATTTCAAGTAAGGGAGCTAAGCTTAGTGCTAACAGCAGCAACAGCTCTGCTATCCCTGAGCCACTGAGTAATATTAAGCTCAACTTACTCGATCCAGATAATGTGAACCAACCCAGTGAGGACATCTACGCCAAGGTTTTAGAAAAAACAGCAGAACCGGGAAGTTTTTACATCCGGTTAACTGCTGTCCCTCCGGAGATATCAGCAAAACTAGAATCTCTCTACGAGTCAGTAATAAGGAACTGATCCTAAGTTCTCTGAAGTCTAATTTAGCCACCCTTGAGTTGGGTCAAGGGTTACGGGTATAAAAAATTACCTGGTTCCAGGCAATTTGGTCTAATTTCAAGTCTGGTTAATCGCTGCTAGAAAAACCCTGTGTTGGTTGCGGGATAATCCTTTGATCGTTTCCCTGCCACAGGAAAACGAGTCAGCGGGATTTGACATTAGAAATCCATGGCACCAAAAAATTAGCTCTCTGAAACAATTAAGCTTAAACTCAGGCTTTACTAAGGGTTAATGCTAATTCTTGTAATTGTCTATTATAGTTTAATAATTTAATCAACTTATGAAAACTACCGCTAACTTTATTAATTTATTGGCACGTACAACATGGGCACGTACAACATCAATCCTGATTGTACTGCTGTTTTGGGCACTCACCCCTCAACCAAGCTATTCTCAAGGGTTGGAATCTGTCAACGGTCAGGTTGCCGATTCTAATCATAACTCATCTGAAACCCAAAATAGTTCCCAAAATAATTCCCAAAATAGTTCAGCCAAAGGCTCACGCTTACGATTTATTCCACCAACCGATAGCGCTCCTCAAAAAAGTAATGGGTCTGGTTCACGAGGCGGATGTGAGCAGTTACCCCGTGAATTGGTGACGCTGTTAATTCCCTCAACGGAAGTAGTTGCACAGACTATATCTGGTCATCCTAGATTTTTCTGGTATTTCTCCGAACCTGTAGACGTACCAATAGTATTTATCTTGGTGGACACAGTAGAAAAGGAGATAATATTTGAGACCAGGATTGACTCAGGTCAGGTAGGGATTATTTCAGTAGAAGTTCCGGAAAACAGTCCAGAACTGATCGCAAACCCACCAGGACTGGAGGAAAAAGACAGGAAGATATACAACTGGTCTGTTACCCTAGAATGCGATCGCAAAAACCAATCTAGGACTTTCTATCATACGAGCTCGATTGAGCGGGTATCAAAATCCCCAGAATTAGAGCAAAAGCTAGCAGCTGTTGCTGCAAATACCAACAGCTCCACCTCTGAGTTACTGCATCAACAAGCAATCATCTATGCCGAAGCAGGGGCTTGGTTTGATGCCCTTGATGCCATTTACGAGGCTCAAGCTGCTAATCCCAATGACTCCTTGATTCGAGCAGATTTTATCGCTTTGCTGGAACAAGTGGGATTAGGGGGCGTGGCAAAGTAGTGGGTCATACCAAGTTGTATTCAAAGATAGTAGATTGGTTGGATAGGGAGATGGGGAGATAGGGAGATGGGGAGATAGGGAGATGGGGAAATTGGGGGAAGAGAAAGTTGTATGTTTGACCGCAACTTGGTATCAGTGTTTACTTCTGACTTCTGACTTGTGACTTCTGACTTCTGACGCTAAGCGTAGCGCTATATCACTCCGAGGAAGTCGCGCAATTCCTCAAGCAACCATATTTTCTCAACTTTGCTAAGTTTTGAACCAAATTTGTGTTGTTGGACTCCTTCCCAAATAGCACAGGTAATAGTTTTTTGACCTAGGAAATTAACACTACTATCCAGTTGAACAAATTTAAGATCTACTGTACGTCCTGTAATCTGTCGCCAGCTTAAACCAAATAAATGCCATTCTATCTTGAAGGTATATCGGTTAATTTCCAAATATATCTCACCCGCCATATCAAATAATAGTACCAATAAAAGTAGCAAAATAATCCAGAAATTAAGTAAAAATACAGTCGAAAAAACAGTTACCATTGTCCCCAGTATCCAGGAATTTATAACTTTAAGTACATAGAATATCAAGACAGCCCATAGCAAGTTATCATCCTTTAATCCACAGGGGGGAATTTTTGCTATCAAACGTTGGTGATTTTTTATCAAAATGATGCGACTACCAGCAGGTTGTTGCCGCTGTGGTATTATAGAACCGGAAAAAGAACTGGAAATTGACTGTTTTCGCCGTAAGGCATCTATCGCTTCCTCCACAGACTGGAATCGATCTTCTACAGCTGGTTCTAGTATCTTCTCTAACCAGTTAGCAAAATGCTGTGATATCTGTACTGAACCACGAAAATCAATCTTGAGTCGCTTCTGAGGTAGATCGGCAGGAGAGCGATGGGTTAACAAAAACAATAGTGTTGCCCCTAGACTATATAAATCAGAAGCACAAAATGCTTGTCCTTGAAACTGTTCTGGTGGCATATAGCCAAAAGTGCCAACAAATGTTTCCCCGTAGCTTAACGTATTACGATAGACATCTTTGACAGCACCGAAATCCACCAAAAACACGTTACCTTTGGAAGTTATAATCAGGTTTTGTGGTTTAATATCTCGGTGAATCACAGCTGGATTCAGTTGATGCAGGTACTGAAGAATGTCCAAAATCTGGAAAGCAATTTCCTTGATTTCCCCCTGACTAGGGTACCAACCCTTTTTCACTAATTCACTGAACGACTGACCCCCAACCAACTCTTGAATTAAGTAAAAACGGCGGTCATCAGCAGTGTCGATGTAAAAGTAGTCTAAGTATTTGGGGATAGCATGATAGTTGAGCTTGGCAAGGATTTTAGCTTCTCTTTCAAAAAGTTCTAACCCTTTCCAGTTTTCTAGACCGCGCAGGGAAATGGCTTTAAGGGCTACTCGCTTGTAGTTAGTTAAATCTTCAGCTTCGTAGGTTGTTCCAAAGCCACCCTGACCTAAGGGTGCAACAATGCGATAGCGGTCACCAATAATTGTGCTTGGCTGATGTAGTAATATCATTGGCTGTCTCCTAAAAATGTGATTTGTGTCAGGATTCAGCTATCAGCAGTCAGCTTTCAGCTCTAGTTTTTGGGAGCTTGTTATAGAAATTATCTATCCCATAAGGTACAAAGTGATCCCCCTAAATCCCCCTTATCAAGGGGGACTTTGAGGTTGAGAAGCGTACCTCATAAATGCTATAAACGCTATAAATTTGCAGCTTGTTAAATAAAGAGATTAATACCAATTTAATAATTTTGGATCAGCTCTGTTGCTCTCATTATTAATAGCGGTTTGGGCAGCTTTTGAAGTAGCGTGTTAGCTGATAGCTGTTCGCGCAGCGTGCGCGTAGCGCATAGGCTGATCGCTGATTACTGTAGTGAGAATTTCGGCGTTGCTGATTGGAATAAGTTCCTAAGCCTAAGCAATCATTGCTAACAATTGGCGTAGCCATGGCACCGCCTTTATCCAAACAATGTGGATGTGACGCAATTGCCATTCATCCGTAGAAGTAACGAATGTTTACTACTAGGAAATAATTAGCGATCGCGTAGCGTGGCCGTAGGCCAATCGCATAAGCGCCAAAGGCGATTGCTAATATAAGGCTTAAGACCAGATCAGGACTTACCTATTTACTTATTATTTTGAGGATCATTACTTTGGCTCCAAGGTAAAAGTGGCATCAGAAAACTCCAATCAATCACCTTTGCGCCTTTGCTAAACCTAAAAACACTCTTTTACGTGGATAGAAGTGTTTTTCCTTAGCCTGCCCAGCTTGGAGATATCAATAGTTTTACTATAGCGACAGCTTTTTAATTTGTCAACCGTACTATTCCAGATATCAGCTTAAAATCCATTCATCTATATATAGCTTAGCGTGCTGAGTATGGGATGTTGTTGGTTTTTTTGTTTTGCGTCCGCTATATATAGCAAAAGGAACAGGGAACAGCGGATCTGGAAACTTCACCTTGAAAGCCCCATCTCCCCATCTCCCCATCTCCCCATCTCCCCACACTTCCCACACTTCCCACACTCCCCCCTCTTAATTGTCTCCCCCTACTGGATTCTTATCAATCGACCGTTTCTGATTATATTCCTCAATCAATTCAGAAAGATTAGTATTTTTTTCCTTCAGAAGCTGCAGGTAATCTTCTTCCATAGCATTAGTAAGTTCAAGATTTCTCATATCTATGGCTAAATTAATCTTAAACTCAGAAAATTTGTTATGAAACGCTGCTGCATTATCATAGCTTTCCGAAGGGTTAGTTGTGGCACTTATGGTGCCGAATAATGTCCCTAATAGACTAATACAAAATATAAAAAATTTGACGATGTTTTCGGCTTGTTCATCAGAAACAAATTCTTGAATAAACGAGACCAATAAGTCATTGCCTGCCGTAATCCCTCCGATAGCTGCTAAAAAAATAGGGATAGTATATTGCAGAACAAAGAAAAGGGACAAAAGAAACTTTGAAAAAGAAATTTGAAAGTCACATCGTCTTTGGATATCCAAGAAAATCTTGTAGTAGTTAGACGAGAATATATACTTTTTTTCTTTAGGTTTTTGTACCCACACGGCTTTAAATTTTTGTCTCAACCCGACCCTAAAAAACCCAAGCATAAAACGTTTCTGGCCACGATCTAATATCAAGTCCGGTTGACTAATGATGATATCCCTTCTGGCGTACAATCCAGAGACTACTTGGGAGATAATTAACCGAACTTGATATAACTACTTACATTTACTTGGACTTTAGACAGTAACCGGACACTTACCGTGAAAATTGATCAAACTGGCTATAGCAATTCTGATCACAAGTGAGGTACACAGGATTTTTTCCTGCTCCCTGCTCCCTGCTCCCTACTCCCTAAAATCCAGGACGAAAGTACTTCACCCAATTGACACTAGATTCAAACCAATTCACCCATCACCGCTCTGCGCAAAATCTCTGTGACTTCTGTTGCTATTCTGGCATCAAGTTCCACCGCTTCACGATTGCAATCTCTTGGCTCAAGCACTTTTGCTCCCCGTAGCGCCATACTGAAGGTAATCAATTTAGCTGGCTTGAGGGAATCGTCAAGACTAGGCTTAACTAATTTAACTAGGGCGACATAAACTGCTTCGGTTCTGTTCCTAATACTGGTAACTCCGTTGCCGAGTTTTGAGATAATCACGGTTGAGTCAATCATATTCAACAAACCCAACTCTTTAATAGCTAAATCAACTAACCGAGCTGGATCGTTCCCCATTGCTCTGATGATACTTTCGAGACTATCCCACTTAACTCCTGGTAGCTGGCATGGTTCCGGTATGTAATTATGCCAACCTACCATTGAGATCATCCGATTTAAATCATAAGCCGATATAGTATTACTTTCCCATTGAGGGGGTTCAGGGTCAGCAGTTAGAATTATGCTTTTGGTTGTGCTACCAAACAACTGGGGGTACTCGATAAAGGGTTTTTCCCCATATCGGCCACGGAAAATCAGGCTATCATTGCCTGTAATCTGCTTAAGCCAATTTTCCAAGTCCATTTGAGGAGCAAAGCGCTTTAACATTGCCCCTAAGCAATTAGAACTTGCTGTATTGTAGTCATAACTGATCACATCTGTGATTAAATCACAAACGGGAATATCTCGTTGATTTCCAGCTTGGTCTGTGCCTCGAATTGTACACTTATCAAGATCGTCATTAGGAGATTTGCTATTAAGGCGAGACACGAGATTAATAATGGGTATAATCTTAGTACCACTCCAGAATTCGTCATTACTTAGGGCATTTCGTCCCAACCATTTTACCTTAAACTCTTGGTCTTCAAAACTACCAACACAGACACATGCTTCTTTGATGTCTTGATGGAGAAACTCTAACCCTTGCTGATCAATCTCTGGAAGTTGCCCCAGAATTGGATAAGGACTGAAAGTCTGATCCGCTTTAATTCCAGACACTAGATGTTTACCATCGGGTTTCTGAGTCAGGCGGGAAGGATAATCTTTAATTTGCTGTTTGTATGATGAATTAGCAATACCGAGATATAATAGTTTGGGATTATCTTCAACACCTTGATCAGCAGCTTTTAGGGATTTTTTGTAAACGTTATCTTTGCTATAATTATCCAAAGTTATCAAGACTTGAGTATCCCCAATGTCCAAATTCCACAGCACTGAATTATCGGTGCTTTTGACCAGTTGCTGATCACAAAATACTTTGAAAAAAATGTCTGGTCTTTGGTCAGCAAACAGCTCTTGAAAATAGGATTCATCGAATTCCATCCCAAAGCTGCCATGGTGATCAGTGATGGCGCTACCTACCAAGTTGTTGACAATAAGCTCTTTATCCCATGCTTCAATCCTTAGTCCTGAAACGACGCCACTGGTGTTTGAATCGATTACCCGACCTGAAATCCGAAATATTGCCATAGTAAATTCTAAGATTAAATTCAATAACTGTAGCTGATAGCTGATGGAGTAACCAAAGGAACAGCCCCTATTTGTTTTAACCTAAAGATTGATTATTTGTCTATATATAATCAGCTGTTAACCATTTAGATTGGGATACCTAAATTGCTCAAAGGGAACAGCGGATCTGGGAACAGCGGATCTGGGAATAGGCAATAGGCAATAGGCAATAGGCAATAGGCAATAGATAATAATATCATAAGTAATAAGGCCAAAAAATAGCTATGAGCTATTAAGTATTTTATATATAAAAAAACAATTAATTTAACTTAAGCAAGTTTAAGGATTTAAGATAAAATAGTAAAATGAATAATATGTTCATGACCTGATAGTTAATATCGATAACTACAACTGTAGCAGTGGTATTTGTGGGTAAAATTGCGATTACTGCTCTTTTTATTCACGGAATAATAGCGTTGATCGCAGTTATGAGGTACAGTATTCTTTGACTTTGATTCCCTGTGAGGTGCGCTTTCCTATTTCCTCTTATCTGTTCCCTGTTCCCAGATCCGCTGTTCCCTGTTCCCTAAAATCCCGAAATTCTGTACGTCATAGCTATGAGAATTGCTATATATCGACATGATATAATTTCCTTCTAACCTGTGGTGTAGAAGCAGGTTAGCTCAAGCCTATTGACTCAATATCATAAATACTAAGGAATCTATGCCCCCAGCTGTTTCCCTCCAGAACATCTACAAAATCTACGATAAAGTCCCTGTAGTCAATGACCTCTCCTTTACCATTGAATCAGGAGAGATATTTGGTTTGCTTGGTCCGAATGGTGCTGGTAAATCCACGACAATTCGGATGCTAACTACGTTAACTGAACCGACCAAGGGTCAAATTAAGGTAGCGGGTTACGACGTTGTGGAAGAAAAAGATCAGGTCAAGGAAAATATTGGTGTGGTCTTGCAGCAAACTAGCGTGGATATTGACCTGACTGTCTGGGAAAACATGGAACTCCACGCACGGCTGCATCACATTGCCAATCCTGGGCGTAAGCGGCTGATTAATCAGTGGTTAGAGTATGTAGAGCTAATAGACCGACGGGATAGTTTAGTGAAAACTCTGTCTGGGGGAATGAAGCGTCGGTTGCAAATTGCTAGAGCGCTGTTACATCAACCGAAGATTCTATTTTTGGATGAGCCTACAGTAGGATTAGACCCCCAAACCCGCCGTCGCCTGTGGGAAATTATTCGGGATTTGAATCGCCAAGGTATGACGATATTGCTAACTACCCACTATATGGAAGAAGTGGAGTTTTTGTGCGATCGCTATGGCGCTGGCAAGCCAGGACGGATCGGTATCATGGATTCTGGTAAACTAATCGAATTAGGTACATTTGAACAGTTGCGCCACCAACATGGGGAAGGATTACTGATCAAACAACTCAATGAACGCTTTGAATACAAATTTTTTCCGACTCTGGAACAAGCGAGTGGCTATCTCGAAAGTTTACCCGATAAAACTGGTGTGATGGTTCGTCCCTCCAACCTGGAAGATATCTTTGTTGAATTGACAGGACGCCAATTGGATTAGAAGCGAATTAAAACAATGCCTCGTCTAGCTACCCAAATTGAAGCGATTCTATACTTGAAGGGACAGCCGGTCTCTATAGAGGAAATCTCAGAGTATGCCCAATGCGATCGCGAAAAAGTTGCGGATGGCTTGATTGAACTGATGGCAGACTATGCCCACCGGGACAGTGCTTTAGAAGTTGTGGAAACCCCTGCTGGGTATAGCTTACAGTTACGAGCCACGTTTAGTGAATTACTGCACAACTTAATTCCCGCTGAATTGGGCACAGGTGCTTTGAGGACTTTAGCTGCGATCGCTCTTAAAGGTCCGATTACTCAAGCTGACCTAGTCAACCTTCGCGGCAGTGGAGCGTATCAACATATCCAGGAACTGGTCGAACTCGATTTTGTCCAGAAACGTAGACAAACTGAGGGGCGTTCCTACTGGTTACAAGTTACCGAAAAATTTCATCAACACTTTGAAGTTGAGCAGCTATTGCCACCCCAATAGAAGCTATGCTAAGGGTTACAAAAACTTCAAGATTCCTTTAAGTAAGCTTTTTTACTCAGAATTTCTACCGAAAAAAGTTAGATTTATCCCCGAAAGCTGATTCAGCTTATCTCACAATCGTTTAGAGTATAGAAAAGTCGAGATGAAGCAGGTCAAACCTAAAATTCCTAATGGTATTCAACCCCGATTTTCTAAGTTCCCCAGGAGCAGAGCCTCAAGCGAACCAACTGCTGCAATACCTCCAGAATCAACCTTCTGATGTTTTAGCAAGGATTGCGAAGTCTGCTAGCCCTGAAATCCAACAAATCATCTCTCAGAACGTTCAGGGGCTAGTAGGGATGCTGCCATCAGAAAACTTTAATGTTCAAATCACCACTGATCGGGAAAATTTAGCTGGATTGCTGGCGTCAGCCATGATGACTGGTTATTTTCTCCGTCAGATGGAACAGCGTATGGTTCTTGAAGACAACTTAACCAACTCCACTCCCTTACGTCCTCAGAAGCGGCCCAGTGAAAAGCGTAGCGATTCCCCAAAGCCAACTGAGTCATAATAGATGTCCTCTGGTTTAATACCTACGCTCGTTAGGTACACACCAGTGAATGGCACTATGTTCAGAATGATTAACTTGGGAAAAAGACTAAACGGAATAGGTTAAAGGGATGATACTATCACAATCTATTGTCCCTTTTTCCTTTTTAGACCCAGGTCGAGATGGATCCCAGGGGAGGATTAGCCTATAGAGGAGGATAACCGTGCATGGTAAAATTTAACTATTTCAGATAGTATCATCTCCGGTAGCATCAATAGTTTCAGATATTGTAAATCTTGGAGTAATAGGTAATGAGTAAATGGTAATTGTGATTAGCCATTACCGATTACTTATTACCGATGACTTGTTACCGATTATCGATTAGACCTAGCAACCTTAGTAGTTTTATTATACTGTTTGCGTCAATTATTCTGGCCTGATCCAAAGTTCCCTTGTCCAACGTTACCGACAACTGCGGCGAAGTTTGTTACCCATTATCCATTACCCTAACCCAAACAAAACCTTCGACGCGGAGTGGATGCACAGAACTTCAACGACCCAGCCAAATCTTAATCTGGTCAACTAGACTTGTGCCACCAAACCATAGAGCAAACAGAATTGAGATGGAGAGGCTTGCTCCGATCAGGCACACCACTAAACCGGCTAGGCTAATTGCGCCATCATCTTCAGTTAAGCCAAAACCAGTGATAAAAATTCCCATAGCTGGAACGGTATTTGTCCCTGGAATCGGAATCATCATCGAAATTGACATTAATGCGATCGCACTCCCCATAAATATCCGACCAGGCAAACTGGTACAAATATAGGTTAGGCGAGGACGGGTAACTGCCTCAATCCGCCGCAACCAAGGGAGTCCTATTTTCAGAAAACCCTGCACGGTTTCCAATTTCATTTTCCCATTCATGATCTTCTTTGGTAGCCAGGGGCGTTTGGCACCAACGATGAGCTGAATAGCCAACAATAAGATCACAATTCCAAAGGGAATCGAATAACCCGGTGCTGGAACTGGCAAAGCTGAAGGTAGAGATAGGATAACGAATATAAACCCAAAGATACGTTCCCCCGCTAGGGTCAAAATATCTGCCAGCCTTACCTGAGGCTCTTGCTCTTCCTCAAAAAAATAGCGCTGTAGTTCTACAGAGAGTTTAGCCATTTAGTAGTGATTAGTTATAAAAGTTAATATACTAATCTATACTAATCTTTCTAGCACTTACCCTGACATTACTGATAAGATTAATTGCTAGCTGTACAGCAATTCAGAAACGGTTTGTTAGCGATCGCTTCTAAGCCCACTGATTTGATCAGATCTACCCATGCTTGGGGCTGGGAATCCCGTAACTGGGCGATAGTAGTCAGAGTTTCTTGCCAAATCAGAGCATCAGCATATAGTTTGGCTTGTTCTAAGGTATTTTGCTCCTGCTCTAGATTAAGCGCTAATTCTGGACTAAGTTCAGTACGCTCTAGAATTCCTTGAACCCAATGATCTCGGCTACGCTCTTGAGGATCGCAAACGAGTACGAAAAACCACTTGTATTTCTTACCCATGGTCAGAGGTACGGTTGTCGGTACGCTCAGTTGCACAATACCGTTCGTGTTATCCAGGCTCACGCTGGTCAGGTAAACCTCTTGATTCTGGTCATCAATTAACACAAATTCTGCTTCGGAGGCTGTAGTTTTGGGAACATACCAGAACAGTGTCGGATTAGCCGCCACGGTTGTGACCAGATTATTGGCAGGCACGATAGCAGTCAAAGGGATGTCATCGCTGTCAGTACAGGAATAGCTACGAGACCCTCCTCCTGCTGTTCTTCTAGGTTCTCCTCGTTCTGGTACTGGTGGAAATTTAATCATATGTGTCCCAGCCCCAAGGGTTCTAGACGGTGATCCTCGCTCTGGTGGTGGTGGGAAGTATGCACCCACTTCATGGTGTGGGTATGACTGTGCCAGTAACTGGGGTGCGGTGAAGTCAGTTACCAGTGCAGCCGAGAGCATTGTAGTCAGCACTGCCAGATAGGTTGGAGATTGTTGCCAGATCATAATCAATAACCCTACTCATTAATAGACCTCTTGCAAAAGTCAATTTTTGCCATGTGGCTATAGTATTTATCACCCTCTTTTTAGAGATTTATGCAAGAGTCAATATAAGTTTGTTATTTTATTCTAGCTAAGTGGTTGATCTTAACTTGCCGTTCCAAACCTTTTCTATACTATATCTTATTCCTTGTCAAGGATACAAAAGTTTTTAGAGGTGCCATTTTAAATCGTTTAGGCCGGTCAGGGCAATCGATAGTCGGTCATTGTCAACTACCAATTACCCATGACCCATTACCCATTACCTAATTACCCATAACCGATTACCCAAAAAGAGATATCAGGATTATTGAACCAGTATCGTAAAGGGATTACCCTAGTTTTAGGTACCAGAAGTCCAAGAGTTGATGTACTCGATTTGGTCTGGGGTGAGGCTATCAATGTTAATGCCCATTGCTTGTAACTTCAACCGCGCAATGTCCTTATCCACTGCTTCAGGGATGGAGTGTAAACCTGGTTCAATGGATCCTTTGTTCTTGACTAGGTATTCACAGGCCAAAGCTTGGTTAGCAAAGCTCATGTCCATCACCGCACTGGGATGACCTTCAGCTGCTGCCAGGTTAATCAGGCGTCCTTCACCCAGTACCACAACGGATTTACCATTTTTCAAACAGTACTCTTGGGTAAAGTTCCGTACTTCTTTGACTTCCGTTGCCATTTCCCCTAAGGACTTGAGGTCAATTTCAATATCGAAGTGACCAGAGTTGCACACCATTGCGCCATCTTTCATGACCTCGAAATGCTCAGGGCGAATCACGTGCTTGTTTCCAGTAACTGTGACAAACAAGTCACCTAAGGGAGCAGCTTCTTCCATCGGCATTACCCGGAAGCCATCCATTACAGCTTCAATGGCTTTAGTGGGGTCAATTTCAGTAACAATGACATTAGCTCCCAGTCCCCGAGCTCGAAGTGCTGTGCCTTTGCCACACCAGCCATAACCGGCCACAACCACGTTTTTACCAGCTAACAACACGTTGGTGGCGCGGATAATACCATCAAGGGTAGATTGACCAGTACCGTAGCGATTGTCAAAGAAGTGTTTGGTGTCAGCATCATTAACATTCATTGCCGGGAATGTCAACACCCCGTCATTGAACATAGCCCGCAGACGGACAATGCCAGTGGTGGTTTCTTCGGTGGTACCAATGATATCACCGAGCTGGTGTTGGCGCTCTTTTACCAGAGTGGCGGTAACATCGCTACCATCATCGATTATGATGTTTGGTTTGTGATCCAGGGCAATTTCAACGTGGCGGTGATAGGTTTCGTTATCTTCCCCTTTGATGGCAAATACAGGAATCTCATGATCAACCACTAAGCTAGCAGCTACATCATCTTGGGTTGACAGAGGGTTGCTGGCAATCAGCAGAGCATCAGCACCAGCAGCCTTGAGTGCGATCGCTAAATGGGCAGTTTCGGTGGTTACGTGACAGCAAGCAACTAAACGAATTCCTTCTAAAGGCTTTTCTTGGGCAAAGCGGTCTCGGATTTGCTTGAGCACTGGCATCTCCCGTCCAGCCCATTCAATCCGCTGTTTTCCTTTTGGTGCCAGAGATAGGTCTTTAACTTCGTGTTTAATCCGATTAGCAGTTGCAATCATCAGGTTTTGTGTTTTAGTTAACGTTTTTTAGTTTAGCTTTGATTAGTTTAACGTGTTCTAAGAAAGTGCCACCAGATGAGGAAGCTTTATCAAAATTCTGATTCAACCCGCTGTTATTTAAGATAGTTTACATATTTCTACCATCAACGGGTGATAAACAACTCATTTCGATGTAGGAAATTCGCTATTTTTTGTCAATACCAGCAAACCATCATAGGAGTAACTACTGACCAGTAATAAAATAGTATATTTGTACTATACTAAAGATAGCGAGTTGACCGTCAGCTGATCTGATGTAAACCCCTAATCAAGGTTTTTCCCAATGAAGAAGCACTATATCCTGAGCATCAATCCCAATGCCGACTACCAATGGGAGCAGTGTACGTTAAGAGATCCCATTACGGCAGAACGACCAGACTTTGCTGGTTTGATTGCCCAAGCTGTGGCAGATCAAACTGGTTCTTATTTAGTGGCAGTTAATATTGAGGTAGAAGTATTAGAGCAAGCAGCACAGCCCCAAGCAATGAAAGTGCGGGTTGATTTGCCAGTGCTTCCTGTGGAAGCGGAACCATCAGGATTAGTAGCATGATTATACCGGATCCGATCCTGACAGAAATGTAGCTTCAACCCGCATTCAATAACCGCTCTGCTATCGGGTCGGACATGGGCTTGGTGCGGGCTTAGCTAAAACCAACCAAAAAGCTTAACGAGGCAAACCGTTCCCCGGCCCAATGATGGGATTTTCCACGGCTTCTCGGTACTGTTCAACGGCTTCAGTATAGGCAATGGGCAGAACACACTCGACGTTTTCATGGGGACGAGGAATGATCACCCAGGATTCCAGGGTAGCGCCATGGGCTTTTTCGACGGCTGCAATCCCGGCATCCATAGCTGTTTTTACTTCGGAAACATCCCCGCGAATATTGATATTGAAGCGGGCGCTACCAACTCTGATGTAGCCTACTAAGGTAACCCTACCGGCTTTAACCATAGCATCTGCTGCTGCGAGTATACCAGGAAAGCCTTTGGTTTCTAGGGATCCAACCGCCACTGTGGACATAGCCAAACTCCTTACTTTGTTGAATTTGTTGAATTATTTGGAACTCAGGAACTATTGTACGAATCTTCGCTACCGATTCTGAAAAATACTGATTAAGCGTATTAGTTTAAAATGTTCGGAACTCTTCGACTTTGCTGGTGTAGTGGATGGGCAGCACTGTGTCCACATTTTCATTAGGGTTAGGAATGATATAGTAAGCTGTAACCTCTGCACCATAGGTTTTCTCTACGGCTTCCAGACCAGCTGCTACCGCGACGTTTACCTCTGAAATTTTACCACGGACGCTAACCATAAACCGACCTTTCTCAGATTTATCATAGGATACCAGTGTGACTGCCCCTGCTTTGACCATGGCATCTGCTGCGGCTAGTACCCCTGGGAAACCTAGGGTCTCAATAGTTCCAACTGCTGCTGGCATTGTGTTCTACTCCGGTCAACACGAAAATTGGGTTAAATCTGATTGTACTGGAGTTATTAGGGAAAATATATCCTGGCTTGCCTAAAATGTTAACATTTAAAATTTAAACTATAAAATATTGAAATTTAACAATAAAATTTAACAATTAATAGAAGTTGAGTTTGGTTAGTTTTTTTAGGCTTTTGCGCACCTGTTTTTCTTTCTCCTGGAGTTCAGTAATCAGTTTTTGATTATAGGGTTCGATAATCCCTGATTCAGTTTCTGAATTTTTCCAAAGTTTACGGGCTAGTTGGAAACATAACTGACATCGTTCTAAATTTCTCAAAATTGAAGGAGTAAATTGAGCCAACAGTTCTTCATCTTTTTTGGTAAACCCCTTTAGATCGATTCTTTCATACAAGTCATCGTTTGGATGACTATTGGGTTTTAATTTATTAATTAATTGTACCACAGCAATTAAATTTTTTTGCTGATTCAACACGGGCCAAGCTAGCATAGTATAGGTTCGGTAACCGGTAATTTTGTCGATTCTTTTCGCTTCTTCAGAACGTGGGTCGTCATAGACATCAAAGGGAACATTAATAATACTTAAGGAGGTAACAGCTGCACCAGCAATTCCTTTATTTGCTGGAATATCAATGACTAGGGAGCCACCTTGACCATCATCAGCGTCAATGGAACCGAGTATATTACTGTGCTGATCCAGTAAAAAAATACTGGTACGGTCTGCTTTTAGTATGTTTCCCGCTTTTCGCGTCAGGCGAGTTAACATTTCTTTGAGGGTGTCCACTAACTCCTCTAAAGCGTCATCAACGGTGTTCACCTCTTCGATAAGTTTTGGTTTTGCGTTCCCGTAGCGTGGCCGTAGACCAATTGCATCACTGGTATCTACGGTATCTACTTCACTGGTATCTACTTGAATCTCTGAGGATTTCACCGGAGTTTCCAGTAACTCTAAACCAGCAATTTCTCGCCAGTTTAAGTGCAATGCTTGACAAATTTCTACAAAGAAAAGACCTTTAATAGGCTTCCCGATCAGAAAAAGATTAACAATGGGCAAGTCTAAATCTAATTCATTAGCTAGGTCTATATCTCTTCCCCGACGCTTACGCTTCCAAACTAATTTGACTGTTTCGAGGTGCTTAGGGTGTACATTATACAATTTTTCCATTCTTTTGTGATTTGGGGAAAGCTGCTTCTCTCAACTCCAACTGATTAGGGAGTAGCTAAAAAATAAAATACCTGGTTTTAGCTTGTGGGATAGGCCAAAAAAGTTAGTTTATTTTCATTTTTATAGATTAAATTAGGTTGCCCACCCTACTTTAATTGGTATTTTTTTTACCCAAGTCCCGGCTGTCAATCTATTGGTTTTTATCGATATTCCGGATACTTCATGTCACTGCTCTTAGTCTCTAATAGGTTGATCCCATCAGTTAACTAGACTCCCTAGGTAGTTTTACCAAACTAGTTGCTGCTTTCACTAGTGGATTCCGTTAGATGTTGCTAGGCAATTAACCGTGCTTTCTAATAAGCTATAAGTTATTGATAACAGTCACAGTATCAGTTACATAGCGTCAGTTACCCTTACTTAAATTACCACTATGGTGAAGATACCATAGTTTGTCTGCAATTGTCACACCTGATCAATAATTTGATCAATAAACAGATAATCGGTTCTTTTGTTTGGCTATCACCTGCTGCTTCCAGTAAGCTCTGGGCAGCAGTATCAGTATAATAGTGCTTTTTGTGAAAAAGGTAAAGTCCTTTTCAGGAAGTATAAGCAGTCAGCTAATACGCTACGCCGATGCTACATCAACTGCTTCTGAGCAGTAAGCTAAATCATCCAGGAAAACTTAGACATTTAGCTGAGTGGCGTTAGTAGATCAGTTATCCTGGACAAACCCCTTAAGATGTTGATAGCTATCAGCTAATGCGCTACAGATGGTGCTACTTGAGGTGCTATCAGTTATCAGCTTAAGCGCTACGCGCACGCTACTTGAGGTGCTATCAGCTAATTCCCAAGCTACTTGAGGTGCTTTTGAATAAGCGATGCAGCGCCGACCTGCGGGGGTTTACCCCACTCGCGCTTTGCATCAATAAAAGAGGTAAGCTTTGGCCTTTGACGACGCTACTTAAGGTGCGAACAGCTTTTGAATAAAATAAGCTGTTCGCGCAGCGTGAGCGAACAGCTGACGGCTGACAGCTGACGGCTGACAGCTGACGGAAGCTGACTAGGGAGTTTGGATGGTTTGGTTAATACGTTTTAAGATTCTCAGCACAGTGTAAAGGTCATCTTTGTTCTCAAGAGCAAATGTATAGGATTGAGCATATTTAGGTGGCTTGGTGGTTGTCATCTTTAGGAATTTAAACTCATTCCCATTGGTGATAAATCCCAGGATAGGTTGCTCTGGATTAGGATTAGCTAACATATAGGCTAAGACTTGGGGAATTCCCGCTGCTAAGGCGTATTTTGTACCTTTTGCTTCAATAACAGTAACCCAGAATTCTGGTTTAAAAATCAGAATATCAATACGTCCAGTAACAATTATACCCTCATCCTCTGAGGTAATTTTAACCTCTTTTTCTGCTGTGATTTCAAAGGGATGACGATAAAATCCCGCTAGTCTGAGTAATGGCGATATTATCACCATTTTCAAGATAACTTCCAATAACGGAGACTCAGATAAGTACAGATACTCTTCTTTAACTTGCCCTAGCAATTGCTTCTCAAAATTTGTCAGTTCCGGTAACTCGTCTTGCCATTCTCGAAAAAACTGTTCATCATCGGTTCGTTCTAGATTAAATCTGTGTATTAATTGACGTAATGTAATCTCTTTTGCAGGAATTGTTTGAACCATAGGGAGTTTAGAGTTTAGAGTTTAGAGTTGAAGTAATCAGATATCATTATGAATTATTTATAGCAATTTTGATAAGTATTCAGCTATCAGCTAATGCGCTACGCGCACGCTACTTGAGGTGCTATCAGTTATCAGCTAAAGGCCAACGGCTGACCGCTGACCGCTGACCGCTGAATACTTACGTTGGGATGTTATTGATTAGGAGAATGTGATCACTAACTTGATAACAATTTAATGATTCTGATCCACTTATGGGTGGATAGTGCAGCTAGGCTGTACTCGTGGAAAAGTACAATTAATGATTCGGTCAAGTTTTGCTTAACTACAATACTTGACCGAATTTTTTTTATCAGAGGGAACAGGGAACAGGGAATAGGGAACAGGGAACAGAAGGACTTTACTACTATCACTAATCTCGCTAGTCCCAGTTGCGCCCACTAGTTGAGATTGCGAGAATACAATAGTTTTCTGAAAACCCTTTTATCCTACTAATCCTATTACTCTCACTAATCCCAATTAACCCACTAGTTAAGTTGTGATAATGCAATAGTTTTTATCACCTTTTTATAGTTTTTAACTTACTGCACCCAATACACCCATAGCTTCTGGCTGTAAATTGCGACAGTGCAATAGTTTTACTATACCCTGGCATTTTCAGAACAAGTGTGTTAAAGTAAGGATATCGTAAAAGCAATGGTTTACTCCCCATGATGATTTCCACCGCACAAGCCGCTGAATTACTTGGTGTTTCTGCCACTCGCGTCCGTTACCTTCTGGGTAAGGGCAGAGTTAAAGGCGCTTATAAGGTGGGTAGAACTTGGGTGATTCCGTTGTTTGATGGTATGCCAGTGGTCACTCCTGGCACTCGCGGACCAAAACGGAACTGGTCAAAGCGCACAAATTATACTAAGGCTGTGATTCACGTTAATCAGAGGGTGATTCGCAACAATCTCAAGACCGGAGAGCGTAATCCTGTAATTACGGTGAAGCGAGGCTCTAAAAATGTTTACGGTCATACGGTGGAGGTGAATGGCCCGTGTCGGGTGATGTATCGTCCAGATGATCCCCTCAAGTGTGGAGCACGGGTCTGGATTGAGACGATTTCTGATTTTGAAGTAATATCGGCTTGATGGGATGGGATGTGAATGCGATCGCACAAGCGCGGAAGCTTCGCTTCATCGGGTAGCGTGGCCTATGGCTAATCGCATTCACATCGATCAATCACAAGGTGTCTTTTTGCGTTCGCGTAGCGTGGCCTAAGGCTAATCACATAGCGTGACCTACGGTCAATCCCATCAAATCAGTCAATGTTTTGCGATCGCATAGCGTGACCTATGGCCAATCCCGTAGCCGTAACCTACGGTCAATCCCATCAAACCAGTCAATGTAGCGTAAGTCCCTATTGCCCTGGTTGACTGACAAAAGTTCACATAGCGCGATCGGTGCAGGAATCGGTGTAGCAGCGCGCTACCCAACGGAAGACTCATTCTTTCCCAGTGATGGAAGGTGTTACCTTCTCAAATTGGCTACAAATGCCATATTCTGACTGGGTGACTAAACTCAGACAGGATGACAAGCGAAAACACCTCCCGTCTCTATAATGCCCTTGTTACGTTATTGGGTCAATCCAAACAATGGGCTGATATCAGACATCTACATACAAAGCGTCTGGATGGTAGTTGGACTAATCCACTCAGGTAGCGTAAATCTGACAAAATGGACTATGTACATCCTTGCGCGTGCTGTGTTTGCGACAGTCACGCAACGTCGATTCAGTCGATGGTTGCTTGGGTCCCCGGATTAATCCACAACGGTTATATAGCCCACTGATTCAGGAAGCCTTGAATAGATGGGAAAATGAACTATTGTATCTAAGCTTGGATACTTCCATGCTGTGGAATCAATATTGTCTGATTAGGGTAGCTGTGGTATACCGAGGAAGAGCAGTGCCAGTGGCGCAAGCGAGTACTGGAGCATTCTTCTAGCAGCGTCAAGATAGGCAGCTATAATGACAAAGCTCTTGGCAGTGTCGCGATTAATGCCAGATAGAGTTAAAGTTGTACTGCTAGCAGACAGAGGATTCATCAATACTCAGGTGAATGTTGTATGTCTTGGCTGAACTGGGGAACGCATTATCGCATCCGCATTGCTCTGTGATTTCTGGCTCTGGCGACATGGGTTAGGTTGGTCTCAAGTACGAGATTTTCATTATTAACGGGGTGAAGCTCTTTTACTCCAAAATGTCTGGATTCACAAAACCGAATATGCATGGTGCAGTTAATCTGGGTCTGGCAAGTGATAGAATTAGCGGGGAACTTTGGTACATCGTAAGCGACGAACCGACCACCCTTGCTGACATTTCGGGAATATGGCTTACGCTTTGATATTGAAGAGAGCTTTCAAGGGTGACAAGTCCAATGGTTTTGAGTTGGAAAGCTGCGAGAAAAGCAATGCAAAGCGCCTTATCGCGATTGTGTTTCGTCTTGGGGATCGCTACTCTTTATCTCACTGCCCAAGGAACTAAGGTCGTAGCCCGAGGATTACGCCGTTTTGTAGACCCTCACAGGAATCGCTGTAACAGTTATCTCATGCATTGGTTGGGCATGGGTATTAACTGCACGCTACTCTTGGTTGGGAGTTGTTTGAAACCCTAATTTTAAGTGGGAAACCCGACCCATCACCAGCGATGGCTTCCCGAAAACAGGACGAGCAGAAGAGGTATCGGCGCTTAGTTTACAGTAAGGTCTTTTGACTATGCTTGTTGAGTTTTGTCAGTCAACCAGCCCTATTGCCTATTGCCTATTGCCTATTGCCTATTGCCTATTGCCTATTGCCTATTGCCTATTGCCTATTGCGTTTTTCTTCAACCAAAGAATTAACTTAGCATAAAAATTGAGTAGTGTAAAACACTGTTTTGTGCGAGTTTACCGCCATTTCATGAATTTTTGGAGATATTTATTGCTTTCTTAGTCAAATATCCTGATTTAATTTAGACCTAGCGAAGAGTATAGTAGTCAACCATTACTCTTCTCTTTGTCATGAAAGGAAAACTTAATTACCTTGTTATTGTTGGAGTAAGCATTATTCTCCTGCTCGGTATAGTTACAACAGCTGTTGCTCAGGATAATTCAAAATTTTATGATACTACTATCAACTTTGATGATGGTTGTGAAAAATACGATGTACCCATATATTACAGAAACTCAAATCATAAAAAACCGCCACGAAAAATAGGATGTATTAAACTAGACACGTCTGTTAAAATTATAGAAGATGATAGTAAAAGTACCCATCTATCTTCTATAAAAATTAAAGGCAATTATGAGAATCATAAATTCTTGATTTTCAATTCTAATTTAGGAAATTGTTCAAAGGGATTTCCAGAAAAGATTTGTAAAACTATTCCACAACAATTACAATCATCTCAAAATTAACGTTATTATGGACCAAACTCAATTGGACCAAACTCAATCCCTAATGCCTTACATCGCCTATGAAACGAAGGTTTCTTTAGCTGCTCAAAAACCCAATCTTGAGCTTCATCATTCCACTTTATTTTTGTATACCAACACTGCAGGGGTACTGCCGCAACTAACATGGTCAAGACCGAAGCCAAAACAGCAATAACTAGAACACGCTTTGATAGCATTTTCTTAGGTATGGTAAGTATTAAAAAATTATCTGCTTTTGAACTTGTATTTATCCCCTCTGGGGTAACTAAAGGCGTATCTAAAACAGGGCGATCATCCCTTGGTGCTCTAGCAATGTGGATTTTAGACCCTTCCTGATCAGTATAGATTTTAGGCTTCATATCAGGAAGGGTTTCTCGAATCCTCTTTTCGATGTACTTATGTAACTCATCCAGAGAAATCACCCTATCCCCATTCAAATCAGCATCTCCCGTTTCAATACCCTCTACTAAATACTGAGTGTAAATTGAGAGCTGTTCGTCCAATTGACTAAAGGAATAGTCAGTTGAAGAAGCGAGAATAGCACGCCCTTCTCCACCTAATTGATTTTGAAGATCGACAGAGCGATCATCTTTAACCAGTAGGCCCTTACGAAAGGCTGCACTAAAGCAACAGTCTAGGATAACCACTTGTCGCTTGGAGCGGCTACCATTCATAATGTTATGGATAGCCCTAGCAGAAACGGCTGTTGTCTTAACTAGTTCTCTCTGTGAATTCTTACGAGTAATACGAGTTGTTAAATACAGTTGATTGCTGCTATCTTTGACACCGTGACCTGAAAAGAACAGTAACACCAAATCATCTTTTGTAGAACTAGCGAATAACTCTTCAATAGCCTCCTCCATTTCCTGTCGATCAGGATTACTCAGAGCTTTGACATCAACAAAATTTCCCAGTTGTGGGGAATCCAGTATTCGTTTGATTTCCTCTAAATCTTTGGTTGCGCCAGGTAGTGGCTTTAACCCCTCTCCATATTCACTGACTCCAATCAACAGTGCTCGTTTGACTCCTTGTGATTGGCGAGCATCCTTTACATGGAGCTGCTTAGGGCTTGGCTTGTCTGGCACAACTGACGGATTTAGAGGTTGAAATGACTCAATTGGAGGTTGAACGAATTGAGCATCTTGCACTTGCATGAAAATCACAGGTGTGGCAAAATCCCGTTTCCAATACCCTGTTGATTCATGGAGACTAATTTCTCGTCGTCCTTCCTGTACTGCTATATCCGCTGACTTACCTTGAGCTAATTGTTTATAAAAGTGGCAGGCAAATCGGCTAGCTGTGCTGTTAGACACTGGATACTGCATGGCCACGACTACAGGAATAAGTTGCTGCACAACCTTGGAAGCTAGCCCTACAGATGGTTTCGATGTAGACTCCATTGCTCCCTGACATGCCTGCAACACAATAATTCCAGGTCGATGGCGATTGAATAGATCACTAAAGTAATTGGCGGTAATCCACCGTGCCTGATCAAATTCATCCACCAAGGCAATTTCACCATTTTCATTCTCGAAACGACCATGACCGATGAAATGGAAAATATGAGGCTTTTTCCTAAGAACTTTATCAATAGCACTGCGGCTAGCTGGATTCACTACTGGTAACAATTCCACCTGCTCTGGTTGTTCCTGGGCTAGTGTCTCTATCGCCGCCTGCACTTTCTCGTAGGCAACTGGATTTAAATCTGTCGGTGCAGAGACAACTAAGGCAATCCGCATTTTTTCATTTGCGCCTAACTGAATCGGTGGTGCTGAAATCGGGTGTGAGGGCAGGCGCGAGAAGACCAAGCCAGGTGCAGTAGCCAACCAAATTGTTCCTGAGTTAGTCCTCTGAGGCAAACACATAAATTCCCACGGAAACGCTGCCACTTCAGGGATATTTTGCTCGTCTATATCTAGTTCTACCCGTAGCAGTTGCTGTTTAGTGCGAACAACTTCGTTATAAAATCCAATAAAATCATGGCAAAGTCGATCATCAAACAAGGTATCAAACAATGCTTCTCCGAGTAACCTCGACTTGTTAGCATCTTTGAGTCCATTTTTACGAACCTCCTCGATCAACTCCTTGACTTCTGGGGTGATCTTATCCTGATACCGAAATGGTCCAGAGATTCGATTATCGAGCTTTCCAGGTTCTTTCTTTTCAACCCCCACGGTATAATAATTTATCAGGTAGATGCGATAGGTGTAGTAGGCTCTAGTCATAGCTGTCTGATCAGATAAAGCTGATAATTGGTAAGCAATCAGCGGTCAGCGGTCAGCGGTCAGCGGTCAGTGGTCAGCTTAAAATAAACCTGATTTGGGATAATTTAATAGTTAGAGATGTTATAGAATTAGAAGTCTGGGAAAAAGCCCAATATAAGCATTCAGCTTTTGACTAAAATCAGCTAACCGCTGATAGCTGATAACTGATAGCTGATAACTGACCGCTGATAACTGAATGCTTACCATAGATTTACAATAAAAAGATGCACCCGATTTAAGTCGCTAAATCCTGTGTAAGATTAGCTTTCGGTAGCTTCAATATCCATTCCTTGACATCACTACGACTAAATTTAATCGCCGCCTTATTCTTATTTCGTATTAAAGTTTGTAATCTATCTGCCAGATCACTGAAAACATCACGGATATCAGCAGTTAACCAGTTCATATCCGGCTCACCCCAGGCGATACCGCGCAAATTAATAGACTTTATTTCCTTGGGCACTTTAAAAACAATAGCAAATTGGACTGTCGGTATGTTTTGGATTTCGGGCTCTTCAATGCGCCAGTAACACTTCGAGTTACCTTCACCTTGGGAAATTATTTCAAAGTGACCAGCTTCGTAAGCATACTCAGGAATGACAATGAATGCTTTGAGTTCGTTCTTATTTCCTACATTAGCTTTGAGCTCCGCAGGAATAGTGGTAAATTCGGCTAGTTCAGTGCTATCAATCCCGATACTCCAATCAAGATTGCTATTGATAGCTAAATTCATGCCCACCCCGAAGTTCATCACAGGTCGCCATTGGCTTTTGGGGAAAATAGCCTGAACGATGGGCTCTTTTTCTCCTTTGGGACTGAAGTCAAGCTCACAGCACAATCGCCAAAATCTAACCCCTGGTTTGGGACGTAAATCGACAGTCACAGTCATGTAATAGAAATCAAATGCATCACGCATTTGCTGTCGATAAATGTTGCTCAATCCCTCTTCAGTTTCTTCAAATAGGTCTTCGGTAAGCAATATCAACTTATCCCTGGGATTGCCAAAGCTAACTTTACTTTCCAGCAAGCTTTTAACGGCGGTTGCACCTACACCAAGCTTTGTACTTTCATCCAGGCAACTTTCCCATTTTTTTACTTGCTCAAATAGGTCAGCCAAGAAAGTCTCAGCTTCTTGGGGATTGGGTAGCGGAATGTTTTCATCGGTCATTGACTTCAGCTCTATTTAGATTGACAAAGTTACTACACTTGGCAGCGAGGTATAGCACAAGCCACAATCACATAATTATTGATTAAGTTACTGGCAAGCTGCATCTACAGCTTCCATGGATAAGGGGGAAGTTAGAGAAGTTTACAACCCGCCTTTTCAATTAAATCCGTAATTTTACTAGACTTATTAATTATAAAAATTAGTATTATCTTATTATCTAGTCTTATGAGCTATGAAAGTTGTAATTGGCGTCACAAAAAATTGTCTAGCGAAGCCATAACAACTAGCTATATTTTTATGATTGATTATTTACTTTGAGTATAGTTTGTTTGATAGTAGTATATCACAATCTTCAACAAGAGGAACAAAATAGAGACAATTTTAGTCTAATCTTTTATTCTTTCATCAGAGAAAATAACCCTTTTCCAAATAGGTCATGAACACTAAGGCTGATTTCTGATCACATCAAAAAATATCGGAGCTCTTTCCTACTCTTCTCTTTTAGCTGTTTATTGTTTCCGGTTAGAGCCATCCTCTGTTTACATCTCATTTAAAAACTCTAATTTCCCCGAAACAATCGATCAATTTTAAGACTTATGAATTGACAAAAAAGCAAAAGTGTGCATAAAGCGGTTTTCTATTCGGTTAGGTACAAAGTCCTAGGAGGGAGTAGGGAGCAGTGAAGGGGCAAGAGGCAAGAGGCAAGAGGCAAGAGGCAAGAGGCAAGAGGGAAAACAATCCTGTGTACCTGATAGTTATGCAAACCGCCGTAAGGGAGAATAATATCAAGTCTGGTTGAATACCCATAATTAAGGAGAGGGTGGGGAGTGTGGGAAGTGTGGGGAGGGTGGGGAGATGGGGAGATAGGGAGATGGGGAGATGGGGAAGATTTTTATTAAGCGATGCAGCGCGGTCTTGGGGGTTTCCCCCATGAGCGACTGCATCAAGACAGGGTAATTATCCTGACTTGATATAAGACAAGCGATCGCATTCCCTATGGTCGAGTAACAAAGGGTTTCAGGAATGCGATCGCGCCCCGCGTGACCTACGGTCAATCGCTTTTCCATAAGAAAGGCAACAGGGAACAGCCAAGAGTTAGTATTTCGACAATGCAATAGTTTGTGATAACCCTCTTAACTTAAAAGTCCCACAAAACCTATAAACTCTATACATCCCACCAGATCAGAAATTGCGACAATGCAATAGTTTTTACCACCTTTTTATAGTATTAATATTATTTACCCTATAAACTCCATACATCCCATCGGATTAGAAATTGCGATAATGCAATAGTTTTTTTATAGCACCCTTTTATAATTTTTAACTTACTACACCCACTACTCCCATTTTTTCTTTTTAATTACGCTAATGCAATAGTTTTGCCATGCCCTTGCCTTTTCAGAACAAGTGTGTTAAAGTAAGGATATCGTAAAAGCAATGGTTTACTCCCCATGATGATTTCCACTGCACAAGCCGCTGAATTACTAGGTGTTTCTGCCACTCGCGTTCGTTACCTTCTGGGTAAGGGCAGAGTTAAAGGGGCTTATAAGGTGGGTAGAACTTGGGTGATTCCGTTGTTTGATGGTATGCCGGTGGTCACTCCTGGCACTCGCGGACCAAAACGGAACTGGTCAAAGCGTACAAATTACACTAAGGCTGTGATCCACGTTAATCAGAAAGTTATTCGCCAAAATCTCAAGACCGGGGAGCGTAATCCTGTGATTACGGTGAAGCGAGGCTCTAAAAATGTTTACGGTCATACGGTAGAGGTCAATGGCCCTTGTCGGGTGATGTATCGTCCAGATGATCCCCTCAAGTGTGGAGCACGGGTCTGGATTGAGACGATTTCTGATTTTGAAGTAATATCGGCTTGATGGATAAGCTGTTCAGTATTTAGATTGGGATACCTAAATTGTTCAAAGGGAACAGGGAACAGGGAATAACCAATTTAAATGCACACCAGCTTACTAAATTTGCGTTTGCCTAGGGTGACCTACCACCAATCCCATTAAAATCGAATAACTACAAGCTGTCTTATCCTTGATGATTGACCATAGGTCACGCTACGCGAACGAGACTTTAGCGATCGCGTTTTTTAGATGATTGACCATAGGTCACGCTACGCGAACGAGAGTTTAGCGATCGCGTTTTTTAGATGACCGAGATTTTAGCGATCGCGTTTTTTAGCAATTGTATTTTTTTGGTTCCACAAGAAGTATGGACAACTTAGTCATTACATTACTAAACTGTTGTCCATTTATATTGGATATTATTCAGTGAGAAGCAAAACGAAGCAAAACCGTCAAACCCTATCCCTCTGCTCCCTGTTCCCTATTCCCTACTCCCTACTCCCTACTCCCTACTCCCTTGCTGTCATAACCAGCTTAGCCACTTAGCAAAGCTTCCACAAACTCATAACTAGAGAAAGGCCGCAAATCTTCAATCCCTTCCCCTGCACCAATAAACCGAATCGGTAAGCCCAGTTCCCGCACCACTGCTAAAGCGACACCACCTTTGGCGCTTCCATCTAATTTTGTCAATACCACTCCACTCAGTTTTGCTGCTTCTGAGAATACTTGTGCTTGACGTAAACCATTTTGACCTAAGGTAGCATCCAGCACTAGCAACGATTCAACTTTGGCATCTGGGGCTTTTTTAGCGACAATTCGCCGAATTTTCGCTAATTCCTCCATTAGATTTTTCTTATTTTGCAATCGTCCTGCTGTATCAACCAACAGTAATTCGGTATTTCTAGATTGGGCAGCACTAATGCCATCAAACACAACAGCAGCTGGATCAGTATTCTTACCAGGATTAGCAATCACTTCAGTACCACTGCGCTCTCCCCAAACCTTAACTTGTTCCACTGCCGCAGCTCGAAAGGTATCTGCTGCTGCAATTAAACAACGGTAGCCTGACTTCTGACCTAAGTTAGCCAGTTTACCAATAGTAGTAGTTTTGCCAGCACCATTGACTCCAGTCATCAGCCAGATATTCAAGGTATCGTTTTCTGGAGCAAAGATCCGGCTGTAATTGTTACTGTAAGGTTGCTCTAGCAAATCCCTGATGATTTGTTTGAGATATGCGATCGCTTTTTCTGCTGGTAGAGACTCCTCCCGCAACCTAGCTTGTAGAGTCTCAATAATATAGTCAGTGGCCTCAACTCCTACATCTGCCTGTAACAGCAGTGCCTCAATCTCCATTACCGCGTCTTGATTCAACGGGCCTTGACCCACAATCGCCTTTAGTTGGTTAATCAAGCCACGACGAGTTTTGCCCAATCCCTGACGCAGTTGCTTGAGCCAGCTAATTTCCTCGATCGAGATATCCTCAGGACTTCTTCCTTGAGATGCCAACACTTCTGCTGACCACAAGAATCCATCATCAAAGGCCAGACCAAGCACATTTTGTTCTATCTCTGCTTCCCCTTCATCCTCGATCACAGTTGCCACTTCGGGTTCCGGTTCAGGGGTTTCAATGGCTGTTTCCTTAAGACGTTCCAGTCGTGCTAGTCGGTTAGTGCTTGCTCGACGCGCCCAACTTGGGCCAGAAGCGGGGGTTTCTTCCTCTGTTGTCTCAGTTGATGGAGCTATATCACTTGTCAAGCTATCTGACTCAGGGATTGGTTTATTCTCAACCGAGGTCATGGCTATAGATGAGTCATGATTAGAGCTTACTGAATCCGATGGTGTTGATACTACCTCTTCTACCATCTGATCAGAGGATTGCTCGGTTACTGGTTCCACCGTTTCAGCAGTATCTACCGAAGCTTCACTAACCGTAGACTCTTCTAATTCCGATTCTGCTTGTGATTCTGATTGTGATTCTGCTTCAGCAGTTATCTGAGCTATCTCAGCTGCAACTGTCGTGTCAGTTTCCTCAGACCCTTCCGATGTTTCAGCCGCTGGAGATTCAGTCTCTTGTGATTCTTGAGGTTTTGCTGCCGTAGCCGTTGCTGCTGGCTGAGCCGTTGAATCATCTACTGGCTTACTGTCAGTAGTGTCTATCTCTGGAGATTGATCTACTTGTTGCTTTTGAACATTTTTGTAGGCAGCTTTTGCCCAACTCAGGTAATCCTCAGCTGCTGCTGAGGATGGCTCTTCGACGGACTTAGAATCAGCTTGGTCTATTGGTTGTTGTTGTGTTGCCTTTTGTTCCGATTCTACTTGGGATGTATCAGAGTCCTTTTTGTCAGCAGACCCTGCGCTAGCATCAGACTTTCGGTGGAACCAATTAAAGACCATTACCCTTACTTGACTATGGCGTCAATTAACGTCAAGTGAAGTACCCCAACCTGCTTCGCTGAGGTTGGGGCTTCCAATTCTCAGGTCAACTCAGGGACGGTTTTATTCGTCTTTTGGGCTTCCCGCTTCATCCGCCGACGCCTCAACCAGCGAACTGGAATTGGTCTTACTCAGCGTCCACAGGCAGACATCCGCCTTCCGCAGACGTATAATTTTTACGACAGACTCACCTTGGAATTACAGCACTATGACCAACCAGCCGGGGCTTGTCTCTTCCCTGATCTCTGCTAGTACTTTTACACCTTTAAGGTAGCCTTTTAGTCAGTCAGGCGGGTCATCGACCAACTTTATTCTAACACGATTCGCAACAAGTCCTCGTCTCGCTATCCATCCCGGAGACGAAACCGATAGATAGGGTCGCCTTTATGGTTGTCAGCCTATGCACAAAAAGGTTAAAACTTATTGATTAAGGCTCCACTATCCTTACGGTAACTTCAAACCCACCGTGAAAGACGGTGGGGAATTCCGCGAGTTTTGTTAACTATTAGATTTAGGTTTTGAGTGCTTAGCCTAGGCTAATGCCTAACCGTTTCTCCTAATTTTATCGATATTTGAGTTAATATTACTAATTTTCTAATGTAGTCTTGCCTATTAGCCTAATTTTAGGCTATTCCCGATACTCCTCCTCTCTACTCTCTACTCCCTACTCCCTACTCCCTACCTTACAAGGGTAGGTTTTTTACAAAGGGGCGAGTAGGTACTTTGATTGTCTTGATGCAGTCGCTCATGGGGGTTTCCCCCAAGACCGCGCTGCATCGCTACGTATAAATTACTATAAATATGTATCAAAATACACACTAGTTTCCGGGATAATTCTCCCCATTTCCCGCTTTTCCCGATTCCCGATTCCCGATTCCCGATTCCCGATTCCCGACTCCCGACCCAAATGTAAAAAACCTACCCCTGTGAGCTACTCCCTACTCCCTCCGCTATTGTGGTAGAGCTTGAGTTTTAATTAACTCATTGGCACGACGCAAGACACCATTAATAAAACGGTGTCCCTCTTCATCACTGTAGCGTTTAGCCAGTTCCACTGCTTCATTAATTGCGACTCGGTCTGGGATACCTAAAAACGAAATTTCCGCCACAGCCATGCGCAGAATATCCCGGTCAATACGAGGTAAGCGCTTCAGTTGCCAATCTTTAAGGGCTTGGTTCAACATCTGATCAATCTCAAGTTGTCTACGACTGACAGCTTTGAGAATTTCTAGGGTATAGCTACGGACTTCAACCGTATTAGACAACTGGACAATTTCGGGAATCTCTACCGCGCTTCCCAAGTGATTGATCGCTTTTTCAGTTAACTCAATTGCATCTTTTACCATTGCTCTAGCACTACGTACATCAGTAGCACGAGTTTCACTGTCGAGAATGCGATCGCTACCCCGTTTCAGTTCAGCCGCCGCCGTTTCTAAAGCCTCTTGAATTTCTCCAGTCAGGGTACGAACAGCCGCCAGCACCAGATTATTCAGTTGTTGTGTATCCAACCGCTCTGGTGAGTTGGGCATCTGAGAGATGCTCAAAAGAGCCAGTTCACGGGCAATTCTGCGAGGTTGCATTGTTTGTCCTTAGTTAATTTTGTCCTTTTACCCAAAACGATTAAGCGTCTTCTGTTGGCAAAACCTGCTGTATCATCTCAGGCAATGGTTCTTCCAATGGTTGCTTTTCAGGAGGCTGCTGTAGGTTAATTGGGATTCCCGGGTTATCTGGGCTAACAATTCCACCTGAGAGCAATACTTTAAAGGCATCTTCGATGGACATCGAAAGATTAATCACGTCCTGTTCAGGAACCATAGCATACCAGCCACTGGTGGGATTAGGAGTAGTAGGTATAAAAACGCTCAACATCGGGTGATTCATGTGGGATTGGAGTTGTGTACTGACAACACCGGTTACGAATGCGATCGCCCAGACTCCTTGGCGAGGATACTCTACCAAAATCACCCGACTAAACTTAGTTTTAGAATCCTGAAAAAGGGTTTCCAAAATCTGTTTAAGGGTTTTGTATACTGAGCCAGCTAAGGGAATCGCCTGCAATAGTTTCTCACCCAAATCGAGCAACCACCGTCCAACAATGTTGCGTGCCATTAAGCCAATCAGCATAATAAATAGTAGTGGGACTGTCAGTCCCACTGCTAAATTTATCAGATTTACTAAGATGGGGTGGAGATTATCAAAAGGGTTAATTTGTTTGGGAATTCTAGTTAAAAAATTTATCACCCAGTTAGCGATTGTAATCGTCAACCAGATTGTGGTAGCCAGGGGAATTACCACTAGAATTCCTGCAATTAGGTCATTTTTTAGATCCTGCTTCAAGCCCTCGAACACAGAGCACAGATTCTCCTTTTAATAACTGAATAAAATTTTTTTTTACTAGCCACTTCAATTCCCTACTACTCTCCCAACTTTTTATGTAAGCATTCAGCTGTCAGCCGTGAGCTAAAAGCTCACGCTGGGCGAACAGCCGTCAGCTTATTTTATTGATCAGCCGTCAGCTTATTTTATTCAAAAGCTGTTCGGTGTAGAGTGCGCTATGGGCATAAACTGTTCCGGTAGCTTTGCTACAGGCCTTTTGGCTGATAGCACCTCAAGTAGCATCTCAAGTAGCGCATTAGCTTATAGCTGATAGCTGACCTTGTTATAGCCACTTTTTTTTCGAGTGGTTGAAAAAATGCCAAGGTGGATATAGCCGTTATAGACTAGTATACCTCAGTTCGTTCTAATCAATTTACTCGCCTATGAAAAGGAGACAGGATACAGAATTCAGTTGTGATCATAATAATTCAGCTATGTTAGTGGGACTAGACAGAACGATTGTTGGTTTTGAACGAGGATTTCAAGGTAAAAATCCCTTGACAATCAATTAGTCTGACTCGAAGCTCCTGACTTTATACTGCTCAATCGAAGAAGCATAGTTGGTTATGTCGAACTCAGCTATTCTACGCCAATAGACACTAATTTTAAAGGAGGTGGAGTGGTAGGAAAGTGTGGTTGCTTTACCCCATGGGAAGCTATATCATAGGAATAACCTACGCTGCACCCATTAACTGATACCAATAGTCAACCTTGGGAATTGCGACCCATGGCTAACATTCTCCTTGTAAAGGGAAGTTTTAACAGTGGAATTACACCTGTTTTCCCTTTTCATTCTATAGTTGGGAGCTGGATTTAGATACTCCAAATCTAGTTTCTAGATACTGCCACAAAACGGTAGCCCGTTTGCCTCAATCTAAAAGACCACTTCCTAAGTCTAGCGCTAGTTAATGCTGGACAAGATGATGGCCTTTGGCGCGTTATACCCATGACTATATTTTATCGAGCACTAGCTATAGAGTTATTACTGGCATGAACTAAGATCAGACCAGCTTTTTCCCTTTGACCAGATCAATTGGTATTATTCTTTACATATTACCAGATATTACATATTACCAGAGATAGATTAACAAAGATAGAGAATCGTAATTGACACTCTGCGGTGATTAGACGCGGGGATTGCTTAGAGGACATACTGATGGATAGTATTACTCGTGGGCAACTACCAATTTCTCGGTAGTCCTCAAGGTAGTCATCAAGGCGGTGCTAATTGCCTCTACCATGTCCGGCAAAATGCCATTGAGTAGAATTTTGTGTTTGGTAGCGTCGGCTTCCCCGAAGTTCTTGATTCCCTCACAACAACGGCTTTTGCTTGTAGAGGCACCGATTGGATTGACACTCCCCGTCCTGTTCGCGTAGCCTCTGGCACTGCCAGTAAGGAGCGGGGAGTCTTGGCTCTACGACTCGTCGTGGCTCTTTCAAACCGGAGTCAGAAAAAGTAGAGGACAAATCTCCCCAAGCGTGATTGATCATAGATCTAGGTTTCGGTGTGCCGGAAACGCGCGCCTTATCAGAGCGATGCAGCGCGGTCTTGGGAAGGCAGCGCCGCCAAAGGGGGTTCCCCCCACTCGCGCTTTGCCGTGGTTTCCCCCACTCGCGCTTTGCATGAAGACAGGGTCGCCTTAATCAAAAGCGATGCAGTCGGCCAAAGGGGGTTTCCCCCATGAGCGACTGCATCAAGAAAGGTTAAAACTTTTTACACAAGCGCCGACTAACTATAAAGGCGACCCTCTTGTTACGGTAACTTCTAACCCCACCGTACCTTTTTTATATGAATAGACAGAGGTGCGACCCGTGGCGAATTTAATTCTTAATAGGTCAAGCGCACCTTTATACTTTTTTATCTAAGTTTTTCATAGACGTTGTAGTCGTCAGACCAAATTACGCAATACGTATCTCATACATATTTTTTACGTTGTCTACTTATGATTAGATAGTACCTATCTGACATGCTTGTTTATTGCTTATGCTTTTATTCTATCACATCCGACGGAAAAGCCGTCGTTCGCGTAGCGTGGCCAAAGGCCAACGAAGGATTTAAAGTTACCGTAAGAGAGGGTCGCCTTAATTATCAAGTTTTAACCTTTTTGCGCGAGACCGACCCACCTTAAAGGCTCCACTCTCTAAGGCGCGCGTCTCTAGGGGCGCGATTACCCAAATCTTTTGGTAAGAAATTCTGGTAGCTACCTTTTGACCAAAACTTCCCTCTACTAGGAGTTTCACCTTTCCTTTAATGGTTGTTGCGTCTTCTGTATTTTAACCTAGATTCGCGCCAAAAGCTGGTTATTGCTGCTAGGTCGAAGTCCTCCCTGGTCATTAGATGCGGGGTTTCCTGCTACCCAGTTTTACTATGAAATGTTTGATTTATCGGTTAGTTAGCCACTTCAGTTAGTTAGCCAATGGTATAGTAATCTATTTGATTCTACCGTAATCTGACCGAAATACTACTAGGATGATGATGAAGTGACCTGGGTAGCATCAGAGTCTTTTGAGACTGGGGAAGTTGAGGGCATGACATGGCTACTCGGAGGCGGAATGGGATGCTTAAGTTCCCAAACTTTGAGCAATATCAGATACTCATAAAATGCTTGTAAGGTACACCAGGTAAACCCGGCTTGACCATCCAAGAAGCCTCCGAGTAGGAAGTACATGTATAGAAAACGCAATACAGGTCGCCAGGGCAAGCGTAAGGACAAATTTTTCAGGGCACGGCGTCTTTCTACTTCCGAACGCCCAAAAAATAGGTCTCGCCACTCAACAGTTCCTTGCTCCAACTGGCGCAAAGTTTCGAGGGCTTCGTCGGTAGAGTAGCGATTGTGTTTATCAATCCAGCGGGTAAATCCCTTACTGTTGGTGTAGTGAGGATATGTTTCTTTTATGAAACCAGTCGGTCCATCACATACTTCCCGTTCCGTATGACCATAATCATCAAACCAAACCTTTTCCTTACGAAACAGCCGTAGTTGGTAACGGGGATACTGAGTAGAGTAGCGAATCCAGCGATTCATGAACATGACCCGCTCTGCAACGTAATAAGCCACATGCTCCTGTCGTTGTATTGCTCCCTGGCATTCGGAAAATAACTCAGGGGTCATGCGTTCATCAGCTTCAAGGATATAGACCCATTCGTACTTGGTGGGCACTTCCTTTAGCATCCAGGTGCGCTGGCGTCCGTGACTTTCAAAGGCGTGCTGCACAACTCGCACCGGATACTGATTAGCAATTTCTACAGTGCGATCGCTACTGATTGAATCTACGATAATCACATCGTCTGAGAGTAGGGCTGACTCGATACAAGCAGCAATATCTAGGTCTTCGTTGTAGGTCAGGATATAGATAGAGAACATGTCAAGCGGATCATTATCAAAAATCTGGTCAGGGTTAAAAGTCTCGACCCTACTAAGCTTGCCCACGACGGGTTACTGGTGTACTTCCCAACCCTCGCAATCCTGTCCAGCCAATGGCAATATAGCCAATTGCTAGGAGTAAGCTACTCAAACCCGTTTTAATGCCCAGTTTGAAAGCTTCTGTGGTGGCTCGTTTCTCTAGTTGAAGTTTCTGACTACGGATTTGGTTAATATTCTGCTCTACTTCTTGATTGAGGACATCAGGGTTTTCCTTAATTGCCTGCAATTGTTGTCTAACTCTGTTAGCCTGAGCTTTGGCTTGCTCAAGCTGCTGTGCTGGAATCCTACCACTTTTAATGGCTGCGTCTAAATCGGCGAGTCTCTTTTCTACCTGGGCTATACCTTGAGGACTTTTGAGAAGTTCAGTGACTTGCTGAGTGCGGTTTTCCAGTTGAACTTCGGCGCTCTTAGCTCTTTGGTTAATTTGTTCTAGAGCCTGGGAACTTTGCAAACGAAGGTTATTGAGATGCAGGGGTACCATTAGCAGAAAGACCAACCCTAGAAAACTAGACAGACACAGCACCCAAAATCGGAGATCTTGAACCGAAGATTTTGGCTCTGTAGTAGCGGTAGCAGCACTTTGAGCAATCCAATATCCAGCAAATAAAAACCCAATGCCGACCATAGGGATAATACCTCGGTCAACAACTTGGGTAGCAAAGTTCAACTGCCACTCTGGCTTTAACAGGCTAGCTCCCTGTGTGGGAATTGCCAAAATGATGTAATCCAAAAGGGAGGAAACGATCATTATCAGCCCGACAACTTTAAGAGTCAGAGCAGTAAACGACGAATAAACAGAATTAGTATTCATGGGCTATGAAGCGCGATTATTAGATTAACTTAATCATCGACTTGGGGAATTTACTGAGTAATCCTTCCTAAACTTACTGGCTTACTAGTTTTTGGGGTACTCAGTAAAGTTGAAAAATAGAAGAGCACGAGAGCCAACCATGGCGCTTTGCCCATATTAACCTATGGCAATCGAGAATCCTAACTCCAACATCCGTTGCTGGTGTTACGTTCTAGATGGGAAGTCCTGCGCTCTACCTTTTAGGTGAGCGTTACGAGCCGCAGGCCATTAACCATTAACCATTAACCATTAACCATTAACCATTAACCATTAACCATTAACCATTAACCATTAACCATTAACCATTAATCAAGGTGTTAGGATAATTTCTGGTATTCTGCCTTAATCAGGTAAAGCGTACGCACAATCGCTGATTAACGGTAGTCTTGTGGATGTAGTGTTCCTCGGCAGAAAGGTTTTATGAACAAAGTGGTTGAAGTTGTACCGGATAAAGAAGCTTTGATTAGGCGAGCTGTTGATGTTGTCCTCAGTAAAATCGAAGGAGCAATCGAGGCTAACGGTCGCTGTACCATTGCCCTTGCTGGCGGTAGCACCCCAGCGCCTTTATACGAAGCGATCGCTACCTTTGACCTTGCCTGGAATAACATTCATGTGTTTTGGGGTGATGAACGCTATGTAAGTCCCGACCACCCGGATAGTAATCAAAGGATGGCTCGTCTGGCCTGGTTAGACAAAGTCGATATACCAGAGGCTAACATTCACCCGATGCCCACCGACGGCTCTAGCCCCGCTGCTGATGCGGATAAACATCAAGCTCAACTGTATGAGTTTTTTGGCATACCAGTAGGAGAGTTTCCTGGCTTTGATGTAATTTTGTTAGGCATTGGTGATGATGGCCATACTGCCTCCCTATTCCCCCATACAGAGGCTCTGCAAGTAAAAGACCGACTGGTTACAGTTGGCAACAAAGATGGCCAACCACGAATCACCTTTACGTCGAGCTTGATTAACCATGCCAACTGCGTTATGTTTCTGGTTGCTGGTGCTGGAAAAAGAGCAGCCTTAGCTCAAATATTTGCCCCCGAAGCTGATCCACAAACTTATCCAGCTCGGTTGATCCAGCCCCAAGGAGAACTTTGGTGGCTTCTAGATGAATCAGCAGGTCAAGATTTGAAACATTGACAAGGGCGGAAGTGTCAAGTGTGAACGATGAAGTGCGAAACAATTGTATCCGGTTACTGAGAAACTATTCTAGTTTTAGGGGATATATGTTATATTTTTATGGATTTTGATAATTCATTAGGGTGACTTGCCTGGTAGCCTTTTGCTTGGTAGCCTTTTGCCTTCGATGCTCCCACTCTAGCTAAAACCCGCACCAATCCCAGGTCTCCTCAGATAGGGGAGCGGTGGTTGGATGCGGGACAGGAATTAATTCCAATTTTAACCGAAAATAGCCCAAGTCTACTGTAGTCTAATCAGCGAGAAGGTTGCTGGATTAGATAGCAGCAAAAATAACCAAACAGTAACTTCAATCAAGTCTATTAAAAGTGGGGCAGTACGTTTTCCTGGCAAGAAAACGCGCCATGAGGAAATCCAGTTATTGATAGTTCTATAACTAATAGTACCTCGTTCGCGCAGCGTCTCCAAAGGCTAAAGAAGTTCTGGTAGCCTTAAGAGGTGCATTAAGCCTACACTTGCCCGATCGGGAAGTGTATGATCGTCACATTATCTGAAACTAGATAATAGCTGTTAAAAATAATAAATTAAAGTTCTATGATTGTTTGCCCTAACTGCAATCACCAAAATCCGGAAGGGGCTACCCAATGTGAAGCCTGCTACACTCCCTTACCTTCCACTACCAGCTGTCCTAACTGTGGTGCAACAGTTCAGACTGACGCAAGCTTCTGTGGTCAGTGTGGATTTCACTTGAATGTGGGTGCCAATATGGAAAAAGGGGAGAAATCAGGGTCAAACTCTACCCCAGAGATACCCGACTTGGTATCCCCAGAACCACTTGTTGAACCTATACCGATGGCTATGAATACTCAAGTCCCCGATCCAGCATCCAATCCTATCAGTTCTGATGATGCTGAATCTACCACCGCTATGCCAGCTACGGTCGTTAATCCAGCCCTCAACTCAGAAGCATTTCAACCGCAGAATCTTGACTTAGAAACCCTGCCATTGCCGCTGCCTACTGTTGGGAATTTAGGGGTTTCTCAAGAAGAATCTAGCCAAAACGTAACCTCACCGTCAATACCAGAAGCTGACTTAGAGAACCCGTCACCCCCCTCTGTACCGGATAGAGGTAGTGCCCAAACTCAGTTGCAGGTAATCTCAGCTCAACTGTTGCATATGCAAACCAATACAACAATTGAGTTACCGCAGCATATATCAGTGATTCATATGGGTAAGCCCAATGATAAAATTCCCCCGGATATTGATGTCTCTGGTTTTCCTGACTCAGACATTGTCTCTCGCATTCACGCCGATATCAGAGTTGAGGGGGATACCTACTATATTGAAGATGTAGGCAGCTCCAATGGCACTTATGTCAACCACACGTCTCTAGCACCAGGCAATCGGCATCGACTAAGAACAGGCGATCGCATTAGCTTGGGGAAAGGTGATAAAGTGACATTTTTGTTCCAAAGTTCTTGAGTTTCCGGTGCTAGGTAGGTGTGACAGCTGGTTGTGCAAAATTGATCTCGGACAAAGCCCTGACCTAAAGAGCTAGCTAGGTCAGGGCAGTTTACTATCGGGGCGGTTTACTAAAGGATGTTTCAAGAGAGGGCTTATAGTCAATTGCAGACCTTCCTTTTAAGTGATAGCCTTAGATTAACAATTCACCATGGTGGCACTCTCCTAGATTGCCCCTTCTACTAAGGTCGTCTATAGTCATAGTGTTTACATTAAATTCTATATTAATATAGGTGTGCCTTAATTGGGGTGCATGTCAGTCCTTGTAAATCTAAGCAGATATGACTAACTCTGGCAGCCGTTTTGGCTGTATAAGCAAGGAAATCCCACGTCGTGTCGGTGGGGGATAGTTAACAGTATCAGGCCGTGAGGACAAAATCCTTGAAAGATGTGACACCGGCGATTACCCTAACCCTACTGCATCCTCTCCAGTCTGTGCCTGTTCAAAGTTGGCCCTTTGAAACAGAATCAGTGATTCGGATTGGCCGGTCAACCGATAATAATGTTATTCTCTATAGCGCTGTAGTTTCCCGTCACCATGTAGAACTACGGCGAAATCCTAATGGTTGGGAAATTATCAGTTTAGGTGCCAATGGCACCTACATGGATGGCAAGCGGATTACCCAAATGCCGGTTATCGATGGGATGATTATTCGTCTAGCTAGTTCGGGTCCGAAAATTCAGATTCATGTTAATGGAGAAATGCCTTCAGCAAGGCTGAAGACAATTTTGGATAAGCGTACCTCTGAACGAAAGCGGAACATCAATTCATTCAATAATACGTTGATAAATGCCGAAAGCACCCAATCCGATCAAACTGAGTCAACTGAAATGGAAGATTGAACTTTTATGGTAATTGATGCTAATTACTAATTGGTAAGTTGACTAAGATCAGCGCATACGAAGAAGAGTTAGATGTGTTCATCATTAAGATATTATTAGTTGGTTTACTGCAGCTACTACTGTGGGATTTCCTGTCTACTTTTGTTTACCATGTCCCTGAGCACGTTTTTGGCAAATTCCATGCCATAGTACACCATAGTAAAAATCGTAGCTTCATTCACTATGCTTTATTAACTAAGAACCCCCTGGTAATGCTTGATCGCGCACGCAGGTACCTTTCCTTATTTGATGTTTGTGCCTTGGTTCTGGCAGATTTCTCCTCTAGGAACTATCTTGGGATTAGTCTTGGGTGAGCTTCATCTTATTTGGAGGCATGTTTTTGTGATGGATTGGAAAACTCCCCATATCCTAGAGCGCCTTTGCAACTTATTGTGCATTACTACTCCAGAAAAGCATTGGCTTCATCATCAGGATGCAACAATTGCTTATGGGGAGATCTTCACATTTTACGACCAACCAGCACAAGCCTGGTATAGGTTTTTGATGTCAGTTAAGAAGAAATATAAGCTAAGTAGGGAGAAATTAACTTAGGATTCTGGCTATGGAAGATTGAACTTTTATGGTAATTGATAATTGGTAATTCGTCATTAAAATAGAACTTACCCAAAACTAGGCTCTAAACGCGCTTATTTAGTAGGAACCCACGGCGTCGCTTCCTACTGGCTTAGCCAGCTTAATTTGATGCATTATTATTATCCTCTTCTTAGCATTTAACCTTTTTCCTATTACTCTCTATTAGACCATTTTAAGCTGGCCACGGGACTAAAAGTAACGTTACTGCGTCAGTGGCCTACGGCCAAGCCGACGCTGCTTAACGCGCTCCAATTCAAAATTATAAATTAAAAATTAAAAAATACCCCACGAATAAATTCGGGGGCTTGAAACTTTGATGCAACGCCAATAGTCTTTTTCCATAAATGAATTCAGGGGCTTGTATCCGGTGTCAACAATTCAAAATTAGAAGGCTATACCTGTTTGAATTTTGCATTTTGCCTTATGCATTTTGACTTCAAAAATGGTCAATTATAGCTCATATATAGACAGATTTATATCCGGTTGGTTTGATTAATGATAATTGAAGTTCGTTAATTGTGAAGGTAAAATTTACAATTAATGATTAACCGGAAAAGGAGATCAATTAATTCAGCAATTCAAATTATATAGCGTAGCGCGTCGTTCAGTAGTTGTACAACTTAGATGAAGTTTAAAAACTAGAAGTCATAAGTCATAAGTTGAAAACATTGGCTTAATTGAAACTATTAGATAAGATAACGATTCTTGTACAAGAATGATTTAGAAATGCTAGAGTAGCATACCTTCAATAAATAATAAATTTAAGTTTAACCTCTTCTTTGACAAACCTTAACGTTTGTTGACTAAGATTAGCGCATACGAAGAGGAGTTAGATGTGTTCATCATTAAGATATTATTGGTTGCTTTAGTGCAGCTACTACTTGGGGATTTTCTGTCTACTTTTGTGTACCATGTCCCTGAGCACATTTTTGGTAAATTCCATGCCATAGTACACCATAGTAATAATCGTAGCTTTATTCACTATGCTGTATTAACTAAGAACCCCCTGGTAATCCTTGATGGTTTCGCAGGTGCCTTTCCTTACTTGATGTTTGTGCCTTGGTTCTGGCAAATTTCTCCTCTAGGAACTATCTTGGGACTGGTGTTGGGTGAGTTTCATGTGATCTGGAGGCATGTTTCTGTGATGGAGTGGAAAACTCCCCAGACCCTAGAGCGCCTTTGCAACTTCTTGTGCATTACTACTCCAGAAAAGCATTGGCTTCACCATCAGGATGCCACAGTTGCTTATGGGGATATCTTCACATTTTACGACCAACCAGCACAAGCCTGGTATAGGTTTTTGATGTCAGTTAAGAAGAAATATAAGCTAAGTAGGCAGAAATCAAGTTAGGATGCTGGCTGTTGACTGTTTACTAAGTAAATGTTAAAGTCAACCCTGGACGGTAAACAGTCAACGGTAAACCAAAACTATTTTGCCTACCCATTATCAAGAGCGTTTAATAGAGCTTTAGAAGCTACAGAACTTATAAACAATGCCTCTAACCCAAAAGGCCTTTCACGGAATATCCCAAGACGGACAAAAACAGCGACAGCGGCTGCGTTGGTATTCAAAGGGGGAAATCATTCCTTTGGTTGCACCTGGGATCTGGCAAGTCTGTCAAGGTATTGTTCAACTGAGTAAAATTAACCTTGATGGAGAGGAAGTGCTACTAGGTTGGGCATTGCCGGATACCTCTTTCCGGATTGGGTTGGCTGCTCTAGACACCTATCAGGCTCAAGCTTTATCCGAAGTGCATCTTCAATGGTTTTCGATGATTGAATTGGAAGCGTCCCCTCATCTATCTCACACCCTATTCAATCAACTAGGTCACAGGATACAACAGACAGAAGCACTTTTAGCGATCGCTGGACTGCGCCGAGTTGAAGACCGCTTGCAGCAGTTATTATTCTTGTTGAAACAGGAAATGGGGGAGCCAGTTGCTGAGGGAACTCGCTTGAGTGTGCGCATGACCCATCAGAATTTAGCCAATGCCATCGGCACCTCTCGGGTCACAGTGACTAAAACTCTAGGAGAACTCCATAACCGTGGTATGATTACATTTGACAGAGACCGTCACATCATTGTCAAACATGGTATAGTATGTAATAATCTCTGAAGCTAACTTGAAGCTATTACTGAGTACTGATTTGCTTACTGATTAGTGGTTGCGTAAGTGTGGCAAGGGCTTTTTAGGCTTTGTTGTCAGGTTTGTTGTCAGGTTTGTTACTTGTGCCTGACTAAAAAAAAAGCGATGCAGAGGTGCGACCCGTGGCGAATTTAATTCGCCAACGGAAAGCGCACCTAAGCGGTCTTGGGGGTTTCCCCCATGAGCGACTGCATCAAGACAATAGTTGTGTTGCTCAAAGCGCTTCATCCTTGGTCTTGCAAGGAATTTAACTGGTCTAGGAGTTGCCAGATGGAAAAGTGGTAAATAGCAACTCTGAGATCTGAATCCTAAAATAATACTAAGATTAAGTGGTATAAATATAGATTCATAGCTGAAAAGCAGTTATTTATGCCTCTTGATCAATTAGTTCCAAAATTCTTAAAAGAACCCCTCTTCAAACTGGGAGAGATGCCTGTCTCTCTTCTCACTATACTTCAATTAATCTTTTTATTTCTAATTACTAAATTTATAATTCAAGATTTCAAAAAAATCCTGAATTATAAACTCCTTAATAAGCTAGTTAATGATCCAAATAAAAGAGAGTTTATTTCTAAGTTAATTAGTTATATAACTTTCCTTGTACTGGTATATATTATCTATTATATAGATATAGGTGGTTTAAACCTAATTAATTTAACCATTTTTAAAGTAGGTAGTACTGAAGTATCTATTAAATCTCTAATAAAACTAGTACTATCTTTAATGATAGTAATTTTTCTGGCTAGTACCCTAAAAAACTTTCTCAAACAACAGCTACTTCCCCAAATGGGGATTGATGAAGCTAATCAAGCAGTCATCGCTACAATCATAAGTTACGCATTTGGGATATTAGGCATTGTAATTGTTCTGAATAATAACTTTGAATTGGGGTCATTAGCGGTCATTGCTGGTGGCTTAGGGGTTGGAATTGGTTTTGGACTACAGGATATAACTAAAAACTTTATCAGTGGTGTGACATTACTATTAGAACGAACAATACGAGTTGGTGATTTTATTGAATTTGATGGGTTATCCGGATATGTTAAAGAAGTCTCGATGCGGTCTACAATCATCCGCACAAGGGAGGGGGGAGATGTAGTAGTTCCTAACTCTCATTTGGTAGAAAAACGAATGCTTAACTGGACTTTTGACAGCTATAAAGCCCGTATACACATACCTGTAGGAGTCGCTTACGATAGTGATCCAGTATTAGTGACAGAAGTCCTGTTAAAATCTGCTTATTTAGAACCATCTGTCTTATCTGATCCGACACCAAGAGTTCTTTTTAAAGGGTTTGGTGATAGTGCTTTAAACTTTGAACTTCGGGTATGGGTCAATCGAATTGATCAAGAACCTTTGATAAGAAGTTCTTTGAATTTTATTATTGAATATAATTTACGTCAGCAGGGAATCTCAATTCCTTTCCCTCAAAGGGATTTTTGGCTGCGCAACCCTGAAGCCCTGATGGGGAGAGAGATTAACCGCCAAAATCTTGAAACTATTGAAGAAACTATTGAACAATCAACTCAGCAGTCCTTCAAAGTTAAAACACCTAGACCTTTAGCTTTACGTGACTTACTGCGGCAGGTCGATTATTTTAAAAATTTTACTGAATTAGAACTAAGGCAATTAATTGAAATTGGATACCGAAAGCGCTTACGTCCCTCAGAGATGTTATTTCATGAAGGCGACCCTGGAGATGCTTTTTATATTATCCTAGCTGGTTCTGTCGAAGTCTTTGTAGAGAGGATTAACAAAACTCTCAATAATCTTCAGGCAGGTCAATTTTTTGGCGAACTTTCGTTAATGTTAGGCGTACCAAGAACAGCATCAGTTAGAGCATTAGAAGAGTCACTATTATTTGTAATTAACAATAAAGGTTTTAAACAACTATTGCAGGAGTATCCAGATCTATCTGAGATCATTGTCCAGGAATTAGGCAAGCATCAGGAAGAATTAGCTGAGCGACAAAAACAGATGCGGAAAATGGGGTTGTTGGATGCAGCAGAAGATGACAGAAATCTTCTAGTTTGGGTTCGCAAGCGAGTCAAGAGGCTATTTGCTCTTTAATAGCAAGTAGCAGGATCAGTTTGTTGAGTGTTAAGTGTTGAGTGTAGAGTATTGACCCCTAGTGGTAATTCAAAATTCAAAATTCAAACTTCAAAATAAAGAAAAGAATAAATTTTGAATTAATTAATTCTGGGTACAAGCCCCCACTGAATTTTATTCTGGGCTTATTCAATCAGTGGCGGGTACAAGCCCCCACTGATTGTCATTTTGAATTAATAATTTTTAATTTTGAATTGGAGCGCGTTAAGCAGCGTCGGCTTGGCCGTAGGCCACGCCAAAGGCGAACGCCGATAGCGACTTGACAGTATCATGGAATGAAATGTCAACAGAAAACTATTTAGCTTAGCCGTCACCAAACCTTATTTATGGCTAAACCGAAACCAATTCCAGCTATTACTCTGCCACCGGCTGCAAATCCTCAGCAGGAAGGTGAATGGTTACGAGAAACTCTTGCGCAATGGCTAGATCAAGAGTTTCTCCCAGAAGCAATTAATCAAACGATTGCACAACGCGCCGCCCAGATTTTCGTCCGTCAACGGATGGAAGGAGAAAATGATTTGGGTTCACTTGTGATTGCTATTGTTACAGAAATGCAGTCGTTTGACTTTCGAGAAAGTTTTTACGGGGAATTTGCGATCGCTAACGCTGTCAGTGACCTACTCTTACAAAGTCTTGGCATTGACCGCTGTTGTGGGCAGTAAAGGTTTCAGGTTGAACGCGCACGCGTGGCCTATTGGCCAAGGTTTTAAGGTTGAAAGTTCCCAGAGCGTCATGCAAGAGCCCGTTGAAGCTCAAGGCAGAGTGGCTATGCTCCTCTTAAGTAGGAAAACCCTAAGGGTAGACTCGGGTATGTCAGACAACCTAAAACCTTCAACCAGTTAACCTGCAACCAGTTAACCTGCAACCTGTAACCTGCAACCAGTTAACCTGCAACCAGTTAACCTACCAGCTTGATTTAACCACACCTGGCAATAGACCTTGGTGTGCCCATTCCCGCAAGACATGGCGAGATAGTCCAAAGTCTCGGTAGTAACCTCGAGGACGCCCTGTAACCCAACAACGGTTCCGCACACGGCAGGGGGCGCTGTTGCGGGGGAGCTGTTGTATTTTCCGGTGAATCTCTAACTTTTCTCGTTGAGTCGCAGCATTTTGAAACTCTTCCTTGAGCGCCTCCCGCTTAGCTGCGTACTTTTCTACCATTTTTTTGCGCTTTTTTTCGCGCTCAATCATTGATTTTTTAGCCATTAATTCTTGAAATTCTATCTAAAAACAAGACACTGTCTTTTTATCTTATCCGATGAACTTAATCAGAGGCTGGTACAGTAGCGTTAGTTTTCCAGCTATCTGTTGTAGTAGTCGTTTGTAGTAGTCGTTGCCTCAGCCAGATCGGCACTGGTACATAAGTCCGCCAAAACACAAGCATCACAATCAGGTTTTCGGGCTTTACAAATTGCCCTACCATGATAAATCAGCCGAATCGACCAGTTTTCCCAATCCTCTTGGGGCAAAAGCCCCATTAAATCTCGCTCAATCCTGATGGGATCGGTGTGTTCTGTCAATCCTAGACGCTGACTCAGGCGCTTGACGTGAGTGTCTACAGTTACTCCCTGGTTAATACCATAGGCATGGGCAAGTACTACATTGGCGGTTTTACGAGCCACTCCAGGCAACTTGAGGAGTTTGTCCATTTGTTTCGGTACCTGACCACCGTATTCCTTAACAATCATGCGGCAGGCACCTTGAATATTTTTCGCCTTATTACGATAAAAGCCAGTAGAGCGCACTAAAATTTCCAAGACTTCTATATCAGCACTAGCGATCGCAACAGCATCAGGAAACTGGCCAAACAACCCTGGTGTGACCTGATTCACACGTTCATCGGTGCATTGAGCTGAAAGAATGGTTGCCACCAGTAACTGTACTGGCGTTTCGTAATTCAGTGTACAGGTGGCGTCCGGATAGAGTTGCTTCAGGCGAATTAGAATTTCTAGGGATCGTTTCTTGATGCAATAGCGAGTGGGGGAAACCCCCAAGACCGCGCTGCATCGCTGCTGCTTGGCAGACGATTTACGGGTAATACTCATGGGTTGGAAGGTTGGAAGGTTGGAAGGTTGGAAGGTTGGAAGGTTGGAAGGTTGGAAGGTTGGAAGGTTCAATGTTGAGAAGATCTCGGGTAAATCTCTTCTAAAGCTATACCAGTAAAACCCACAGGATAAACCTTCCCTAGGTCAAGAAATCTTTGAACCTATAACCTGGAACCTATAACCTACAACCTGTAACCTGGAACCTATAACCTGCAACCTATAACCTGGAACCTATAACCTGTAACCTATAACCTGGAACCTATAACCTGGAACCTATAACCTGGAACCTATAACCTGTAACCTGTAATCTCTAACAACCAAACACGGGTTACTGGAATAAGTTTTGTACCCAACCCAGGTTAGCTGTATCCCGAATAATCAAGAAGACACCTAAACCCAGAAGCAGCACTAGCCCAGTTTGCATAATATTCTGCTGTACTTCCATGGGCAAGGGCTTACCTCGAAGTCCTTCAATCAGTAAGAAAGCCAGCTGACCACCATCAAGGGCTGGTAGGGGCAAGATATTAATAATCGCTAGATTGATACTAATCAGAGCTGCAAACTGTAAAAGATTGACAGCGTTGGAACGAGCAATATCGGCTCCAATCGCCACAATTGCCACTGGACCAGACACTTGTTCCGCCGTTTCGCCAAAATTACTCAGTAGCTGACCAAAGCCTTCCAGGGTTAAGACTGTAATGCGTTGATATTCTTCGGCACCACGACTGAATACCTCCAGCAAACTACCAGCACGTTGACGCACTTCTTCTCCATTGGGAGAGAGTTGTACACCAATTTTTCCTTTCCCATCTATCCCTGGTTCCGGAATCACCTTTAACAGTAGCGTTTGTTTTTGACGCTGAATCCGCATTTCCAGGGGCTGGTTGGGATGATTTTGAATCGCTTTCATCAGGAAAGTAATCCCTTCCCGGTTTGCTTCCAACTCCTGACCATCTACGGCGAGAATTATGTCTCTTGGTTTGATACCTGCTTCTGTAGCCACTAAACTGCTTTCTGGGGCAAGTTTAGGCACTACCACACCCGGTTGGTAGTTGAATTGGGAGATGCCAACCATTCCTACCTGAGCCACAAGCAGGAAGTAAGCAAAGACTAAGTTAGCAATGACACCAGCACTGATCACAATTGCCCGGTCTAGAATCGGTCGGTTGCGGAGCAAATTGGGGTCATTGGGGGGAATATCGCTATCGGGGTCATCATCAGGAAAACCCACAAACCCCCCTAAGGGAATCGCTCGCACTGCATACTCAGTTTCTGGACCCTGATATTTCCATAGAATTGGACCAAAGCCAAGAGAAAAGCGATTGGCATAGATTCCTTGCAGACGAGCTGCCATAAAATGACCAAGCTCGTGAACAAGAATCAAGACTGCCAAAACTGCAATCGCCGCCAAAATTGACATATAAGTGAAGAATTTATTTAATGTAATGTTAACTTCATTTTTCTATTGTATAGGCATTGCAATTAGGTTCTAGGCTAATGGTTCTAGGCTAATGGTTCTAGGATCTAGGATCTAGGCTAAGCAGGTTCTGGCAAGGGTATGAAGCGCCCCAAGTCAAGCACAGAGACTGTCAACTGTGCCTTTTATACCTAACAGTCAACTGTGCCTTTTATACCTAACACCTAATATCTCACAGCTAATATCTCACAGCTAATATCTCACAGCTAATATCTCACAGCTAATACCTAGAATTTAAGCTAATGGTATTACAACAGATCTCGCCCCATATAAGGCTGTAGAGCCTCTGGTATCTTAACCGTTCCATCGGGTTGCTGATAATTTTCCAGAATGGCTGACATAGTACGCCCCACTGCCAATCCTGAGCCATTGAGAGTATGAACAAAGTTAGTGCCTTTTTTCCCGGACTCTTTGAAACGAATCCTACCCCGCCGTGCCTGGAAATCAAAGCAATTAGAGCAACTGGAAATTTCCCGATATGTCCTTTGCGAAGGCAGCCAAACTTCTAGGTCATAGGTTGTAGCGGCTGAGAAACCTATATCCCCTGTACAAAGTTCTACAGTCCGGTAGGGTAATTTCAAGGTTTCCAAGATCGCCTCAGCATTCTTAAGCAGCTTCTGATGCTCTTCGGAGGAGGTACTAGGCTCAACAATTTTCACTAGTTCAACTTTATTAAACTGGTGTAGTCGAATTAGACCCCGGGTATCTCGTCCATAGCTACCCGCTTCCCGGCGAAAGCAGGGGGTGAAGGCACAGAGATTAATGGGAAGTTGGGATGCTTCGAGGATTTCGTCTCGGTAGAGATTGACTAATGGGACTTCTGCTGTGGGTGCTAACCACAAATCATCATCAGAGCACTTGAAGCTGTCCTCGGCAAACTTGGGCAACTGACCGGTAGCGGTTAGGGATTCACTGTTGATCAGTACCGGTGGCATCACTTCGGTATAGCCAGCAGCAATTTGCTGGTCAAGCATTAAGTTAATCAGTGCTCGTTCCAAAGCAGCACCAGCCCCGATCAATGTCACAAATCGACTCTGAGCGATTTTCACCCCTCGCTCAAAGTTAAGAATGCCGAGTTTTTCGCCAATTTCCCAATGGGGGAGAATCTGGAAATCCTTGGGAATGTACTCATCACCCCAGCGATGGACTTCCACATTTTCGGCTTCACTTTTGCCAATCGGTGTGGATTCCCAGGGCAAGTTGGGCAGGGATAGCAAGAGGGTGTTCAGCTGGTCTTTTAGGTCTTTTTCTTCGGGTTCCAGTTCGCTCAACTTAGTTTTGATTTGGTTACCCTCTTCCTTGAGCGACTGAATTTCTGGGCTTTGTGGAGGACTACCCGATTTGATTTTTTGACCAATCAGCTTACCAATTTCATTACTACGAGCCTGCAACTGGGTGCGGGATGTTTCTAGCTCCCGCTGACGCTGATTCAGTTCCAGAATAGGTTGTAGGTCATATTGATTGACACTACGTCGGTCGAGTAGTTCTTGAACCTTTTGTGGATTTTCCCGAATTTGCTTTAGGTCAAGCACAGATTTTCTCTTCTAAAATGGCGCGATCGCATGATCAGTACTCATCTGAGCAACATGGATCTAACTTCACCAATGTGCCACAGTTTTCTTGCCAACGGCAATTAACTTCTCCTGGGAGTCGGGAGTCGGGAGTCGGGAGTCGGGAGTAGGGGAGTAGGGAGTAGGGAGTAGGGAGTAGGGAGTCGGCTGGTGAGCTGGTGAGCTGGTGAGCTGGTGAGCTGGTGAGCTGGTGTGAGGTATGTTGGCTAGCGACTGACTCGATTAAATAGCCACAGGGAAATGGCTATGCCAACAAAATTAGCAAAAATAGTGTTGATGTTTGCCTGCACAACAAACAGGTCTATCGGTGGAACATCATTACAAGCCAACCCAACTGGATTTTGTTGCTCAGCTAGAGCTAGGGCTACAAGGCTGCCTATGACTGCAAATGAGCCAATGATGGTCAATAACATTCCTACTAAACTCACAATCAAGCCCAGCCTAATCGTTTGAAGGGTTTGAGCTTTGCTTGGTATGTCTGACCCATTGGCAGCTAGCAGCCGACTAGCGATTCCAGTGTAACGGTAGGCAAAATAAATGCCTATACCTAAAGCCACTAGTCCACAAACTACGAAAAAAAGACCGAAGCCGATTCCTTGACCCCCTGGATTGTCAGGTTGAGGGCTGGCAAGGGTAAAGCCTGCAAACACTAAAATCAGCGTAGAAATCACCCCTAAGATTAACTGAGTCCAGAAGGAAATCCAACCGAATCTGCGCAGCGTTAGGGCAATTTTTTGACGAGCTGGTGGGATGGAAGTGTCAGATATTTCTCGCATGGGGGCTGTGTCCCTTGAGTAATCACTTTTGAACCGCCTACCACGCGCTCCGCAACGCGAAAAGACGTAGGGCTAATCTTGGGCTGGAAGCTAAACACCCTTGTCGTCGGTCGGGGGGGGTCAGCAACCAACTTTATTGTGACAAGGATTGATCACACTCGCAATTCATCCCTAGCTAAATCGCAGATAAATGGCTGAGAGACTTCTTGCGGGAACCGTTAATTTTCTACAAAACCTGCCTGAATGGGTTGTATGTGAGATGATCGACATTAATAGTTCACTTTTGTGTTACACTAACCCCCACTTATACCAATCCCCACTTACACCAACCCCCACAAAAATTATTAAGCTTTAACGGATTTAAATTGTGAATGGCGGTTTATCGGGGGATGGGTAGATTGGGGATGGGTAGATGGTAGACTCGCTTTTGCACAAGTGGCAAGATCTGAAATTGAAATGGATATTAGCTTAGATATTAATCCCTCCATCCTCCCATCCTTCCATCCGAGATCATCCTCTCTAGCTCGCATCAATGAAATTGGTGTTACTGGTCTCCGTTGTCTTCTTTCCCGATGTTCCCCTTGATAGTCGGAAGTTTAGGATCAGGGTTTCGAGCAATTATTAAAGTTGATCTTTACGTTTTAGGTGTGTTAAGTCGAAAATTCATTAAACTTTCATCAAATTAGGGAGGTATTTAAACCCTACGCCAGAGATTTTTAAGTTATAAAGTGTGATAGCGATGTACCTACCCAGGTTAATCGTTTAAATAAAACTCACTGCAAAACGCGCGTGAATTTCCCAGGGTGCCTCCAACCATCAGTATTTGCCAGAAAACCCTCTAATCCCATCTAGAAGAACTGGGAATTCCAACTACATATGCAGATGAAATTCGAAGATATCTATAGCTTTTTCCAAGATCCTCCACCCAACTATCTCAATAAAGAATTAGCCGTATGCTATGTTCTATCGGTGTTGTTGCAAGGAGAATCTTATGGAACACAACTGATCCAACAACTAGAACAAGAATACCCCACCTATCGACTTTCAGATACTGTCCTCTACAGTGCACTGAAGTTTCTTGAAGAAAAACAGGCAATTTCAGCCTACTGGCAAAAAGTAGAAGGAAGAGGACGCCCACGCAGGATGTATCAAATCTGCCCAGAGTGGCAGGAGAAAGCTATAGAACTTGCCAGTTTTTGGCATGACTATATGGCTGAGGAAACAGTGGGGAAAATTCAGTCAAGGACTCCCTGCCACCAGTCTGTTGTTGAGTCAGTTAGGTAGGGAAGTAGCAATTTTTTCCAGGGTGCTTTCCCGTGAAAACCCTGGTGGCATAACAGAAGTCAGGTGATGCATTGTCTTGCCCAGATCTGAATTCAGGTGAATTCAGGGCGTGCTAGCTGCTAGCCATCTACCCATACCAGTATCTTACAGCCTCTAGCTAGTGGGTACGGAGTAGCGTGACCTGACCAAAGCGTGTCTAATAACTTGTAAAGTAGTAGCAAAGGATGTGTATTTTTATAGTTAATATTCAGTGAATACCACTATTCTTGCTTCTACACTTTGGCTAACTCTTTTATTAGCAGTAGGTTTGTTTTTCTTTATTCGAGCCTCTGTGAAAGACCGAATACAACAAGTCAAGTTAGCTTCCCCAGAAACAGAAGAATCGCTTCTAAACCAGTTGAAGCAATATTTTTATCAAAGAGCCTACCAGGTGGTGGCGGTGGATGCTGCCACTAATCAAGTCACGTTCCAGGGGATAGTCCGACCGAGTTGGTTTATGGCTATCTTTTTAACCGTCCTAGCTGCCTGTGGTATACTCTGCTTATCCCTAGTGCTATCTATTTTGTTTCCGACTTTGACTAAGGTGTTTTTGGGGCTAGTGGCACTAGCTCCCGCTGCAGGGGTTTTTTATTGGAAAAAAGCTGAGCGACTCGAACAGGTATCTCTAAAATTAGAATCAGCGTCTACCCAAGCCCCTGGGGATCAAGCCGCTGCGGAGCAATGTTTGGTTATAGTCACTGGCCATCGCGATGAACTAATACAACTTCAACAGTCTGTCAAACTAAAACCCTTGTCGTAAGCAAGCAGGGTTTGACATCTTCCCACACTATAACCATAATAGGTAATTTTACCAAGATACTTAGCCCTCCTCAAGCCTTTGAGTTTGAGGAGGGCTAAGTAAAAGCACTTTCAATAAATATTACCAGTAAGGTTTCAGCGGCTACGAGCGACAACCCCTACCTTTTTTAAGGGAGAGTTGATTAATCGCAAACTGGGAAACAGAAAATGATTCTCTTCCACATATTGGGCACCGAAGAGCCCTTTTTCTGCCCAGAAATAACGGTCTGTGGTATGCTCGTTACGTTTGACCAGTAGTAGGGCAGGTGGAACTATCCCTTGTGACCGAATGTATGCGCGTGCTGCTGTAACCGGTTTATACTCGCCACTTTCTAGATTGTACTGAGGTACATGCTCAAGTATCTTGCGCCCTTCTTGGCGGCGGCGACTCTTACGCTTACGTCTTCTTGCCAACCTTTTTACCTCCTCTTTTTGCTGGCAATTGTAAAGATAGTTACAAAAGCCGTCGAAATTCTATCGACTCTTTCTAAAAAGATCAAGCTCTTGTCATAGAACTAAACAACCCGGCTGAAACCTTTGACAGCAATACGTTAGGGGATTTTCCGTTTCCTCATTACCTCCGGAAAATTAATACAAAAATTTAATAGTTTTAATAAAACTTAAATATAATTAGAAAAAATAGCCTTAAACTCATCCAACAATTACACTGATGGGGTGATGGGGTGATGGGGTGATCAGATGATCGGGCAATGGATGTAACGGATATTTGTAAGAGGTCTAATCACTAATGACTGATGACTAAGGCATAATAGTCAATTGTGTGACATCCTCCTACACTAACCTTCGGTATAGTGTAGGCTTCCCATCCTCACAAACGGGTATTCCTGCCCCAGATGATTAAACACCTTTGCGCCACTTATCTAGGATTTCTCCCCCGACAGATCGACTTGACAAGCGGTTTCCGTTCCCCGAATTGTCCACGGGTACTAATTCCAATCCTCGCCATCTAATCATCTGAGCGGCGGCATGATCTCTGTGAGTTGTGTAGCCGCATTCAGGACAAAAATGTTCTGAGACCCTCAAGTCTTTCTTGACCGTTGCCTGACACTCAGGGCAAGTCTGACTGGTTCCACGGGGGTCTACTCGTTTAAAGTAGCATCCCCGTTTCCAGGCTACCCACTTGAGAAGATCTAAGAATTGACCGAATGAAGCATCAATACAGTCAAACCTCAACATCCCTCGATTGAGTCCTACTGTGTTGAGGTCTTCTGCAAAGATTGTCTGAGCTTGGTCACAGAGTAAATGGGCTGTTTTCAGATGAAAGTCTTTGCGAGTATTCGCTATTTTTTGATGTAGTCTGGCCACCTTCAGTTGTGCCTTTTCCCAGTTATTAGAACGCTTTTGCTTTCTAGCTGCTCTGCGTTGCAGCAATTCCAGCTTGCCTTGCAGTGACTTGAAAAACTTAGGCCGTTCAACTGTGAAACCGTCTGAAGTTGTCAGGAATTTCTCTAACCCAAGGTCGATTCCGATTGCCCTGCCTACAGCAGGGTGATCAGGAATATCGACATCCAGTGCCATCGATATAACAACATACCATTGTGTCTGTCTAGCTTTAGCCAAGACTCTAACCTGTTTGACCTGGAATCCTTCGGGGATTTCCCGATGGAGCCGAATCGGAACTAAGCCAATCTTGAGGTGCGACCCGTGGCGAATTTAATTCGCCAACGGAAAGCGCACCTCGTTGGAAGTTTGATATGTGCATTACTGACTGGATTAGATTTGAATTGAGGAAACACAAATGATTTGTATTGCCCGCGTTTCTTGAATCTAGGAAACCCAAACCCTCTAGACTGCATTGCTTCCCATGAGTCATGTAACCGCCTAACGGTTGTTTGCAAAACTTGGGAATGCACCAAAGCTAGAAATGGGTTGGTTTTCTTGGCCTTGGGTAGATTGTTTTGTTGACGGTGATAACTAGGAAACGGTGTATCGGCAGGAATGATGTATTCCTTGTCAATGGAACACCTATCCACAGGACATTTACGACTAGCAATCCAGTCTTTCAACTCCCTCAATGAGTAGTTATAGACTCGTCTACAAGTCTCAAGCCAGTCTTTGAGGATCTGTTGTTGATCCTGACTGGGATAAATCCTGTATGTGTAGTTCATCATCAACATAGCCCCTATTCTACCACACTGAGGTGACAATGGTAAATGCTTATAGGGTGGGCATCGAACCCACCCGCTCAGCCTGGGGGAGTCCATGTATCCCCCAGACCCCCTCGCTAGTTAAGGGGTTCGACATTATAGAAGGAAAGCTGATAGTGGCTTAACTTCCAGTAGGATTAACCCAGATCACTCATCTATAGCTCATGTTCACTCGCGTCAGTTCAGAATTTGTCTCCCTGTGTCGAAACCAAGTGGCTTTATTAACCCAAGGACTGGGAGCAGCTAGTGGTGCTGTATATTTAACGGAAGAATTCGTTGAGGGCAATCAGGCAAAGCTAATTCCTGTGGTAGTTTATCCGGAAACAAGTACCGTGCGGGATATGAGTGATCCTGACTGGGTTTTGCCACAGAAAATAGGTGAGATTGATCAGATTCCTCGATTATCCAGCAGCTTACCTCGGCTACTCCCTCAGGGAAATAACCAAGAGCAAGATTTGGGTTCAACCTCTTTTGTAGGATCTGAAAATTCTCTGCAGCAGCAGCACCAAATCGTTTTACCTCTAATCCATGAAGGGATAGTGATGGGATTATTGGTGAGTGTTCGTGATGATAGACCTTGGAATCACACAGAACAGGCAAGTGTGGAACGCATTGCTAGAACCTTAGCGATCGCATATGTCATAGAACAGCGTCAAGGTTGGTTTGAGCAGCAGTTGACTCAGCAAAGACGTCTACAGGCCAAACAACGGGATATGCTTGATGATCTGCTGCATCAATTTCGTAATCCCCTGATGGCGTTACGAACCTTTGGTAAGCTACTGCTGAAGCGACTGGTACCAGGAGATAAAAACTATCCAGTGGCTTCGAGCATTATACGAGAAAGCGATCGCTTACAGGAGTTGCTGCAACAGTTTGATGCTTGCCTGGACATGAACCAAACCGATACAGCATCCCTCACGTTACCTGTAGCTACAGCTGAGGCTTCTTCATCCCCACAATCAGATGATATTGGGGAGATTTACCCAACTAGTCACTCCGAACCACACTCCACCCTAGGGGAATTTCCCCTACTCACGGACAAAACTGTTCCTTTGGAACTGTTTGCGGTCAAGGATGTCTTAGAACCCTTGCTTATATCTGCTGACGCTATTACTCAAGAGGCTAATTTGGAGTTGCATTGCTCTATTGCCCCTAACTTACCTTTGGTGAAAGGGAATCCTAAGGCTTTACGGGAAGTCTTGAGTAATTTGATTGACAATGCTTTGAAGTACACCCCAGCTGGGGGAAAAATTGATATCCAAGTTGGTGTTGGACAATGGCTTTCACATGGTGATGCCATAGCGATCGCAATTAGTGATACTGGTCCAGGTATTGCTCCAGAAGACTTAGACCATCTGTTTGAGCGGCATTATCGGGGAGTTCAAGCTAATGGTCCTATCCCTGGCACTGGTTTAGGATTAGCGATCGCAAAAGAACTGATGGCATACATGCAGGGTGATATTGAAGTCTTGAGTCCTGCCAAACTACTATCGACTGAGGAAAATGGGGAATTATCCATTAGTCATGGTCAAGATAACTCAAGGATTGGAACAACCTTTATCGTTTGGTTGACTTACGCTTAGTAGACCTTTAGTAATTGGTCAGTAGATAGTTGTTGTTGACCGTTGAGAGGTTGGCTGTGATTGGTTAATCTATTAACCTCTCAACAGTTAACTATCCACATCTCTAGTTACCGACTGCTAATTACCAAGTCAGAGTCGATGGTAAGCTGTAAGTCGGTTTCTGGTTCAACCACAAATAGGTCAACACTGCTGCTACCGAATAAACGTTTGCCGATATTTAAAGCGATGCCAGAACTAACTCCAATCAAGATTTCTTCTGTAGCGATCGCACGGTCACCGGTAACGGCAGAGATAGCAGCGGCAGCAGCGGTACCAACTGCTGCATCTTTTAGGATACTTCCTGGATTGCTACCCTTGCGAATGGTTTCAGTGGTGGTAATTTCCTCAGAGGTGGCATTAAAGGATAGGGTTTCACCATTGATCAACAGCCGCTGAGCTACAAACTGAGCTCCCTCTTTTGTCGCACGCAGTTCGCCAACCACTTCACTACCAGCAGGAATCAGCAACTTGCCCTCATCAGCAGTGGTAATGTTTAGATCCACTGTCAGGGTTAGGGGAATAGTTTCCTCTTGGGCGAGCAGAATTTTATCTTTTTTGTACTTAACCGGAATAGAAGTACCTGCAGGAATTGTGAAGGCTACAGGTGCTGGATTGGGATCGATAATGTATTGGGAGCTAATCACTGGGGCTTGTTCTGTTGCCACCAACGCTTGGTACATAAAAGCTGCAACTTCTGCACGAGTTGCATTCCGAGTCGGATTGAGAAAGGCGACGTTAGGATAATTAACCACCAAACTATTTTCTGTAGCAGCAGCGATGGGAGCACGGGCAAAGTTAGAAATTTGGCTGCCGTCCCGGTAGAAACTGATCAGCTCTGAGGTAGAACCGGTGGAAGAGAAATTCAGTCCATTAGAAAGGGCAACTAAAACTTGTTCACGGGGAATATTTTGTTCAGGTCTAAAGATATTACCAGGGTAACCACTTAGAAATCCGGTTTGGTAGGCTTCCTGAATGGCAGGATTTGCCCAGTAGTTGGAAGCAACATCCACGAAAGTGTTGCCACCGCGAATGGCGGGTTTATTGAAATCTTGATTTGCTTTACGCAGCATTGCCGCAAACTGAGCGCGGGTCACTGGTGCATTTGGTCTGAAGGAGCCATCCGGAAATCCGGCAATAATACCGCGCTGGGATAATTCCCCAATAAACTCACTTGCCCAGTAGTTGGATGAAACATCGATAAAGTTAGTGCTTTGGGCAAAGGAGGGAGCAGGTGCCACTAGGGGAGCCATGGTGGTGGCGGTGAGTCCAAGGGCTAAAACAGCAGCAGTTCCTGATTGAAAATGATTTAGGTTAAGCATGGAAGGCATTCTCTTAAATTAATGTGTTCTTAAGTAAATAGAACCAATCAGATGCTAGATGTTCCTAGGTTCAATAAAATTGTTTTTTTTGCTAAAAATAAGCATAAAAAACCAGATTATGCCTGTTTAATAGCAATCATTTCGGCACAATCTGAGTAATTTGACGCTAGTAACATTCCATGAGTTGCCAACCACTTGCCAGATCAAAAATTGTCACATTAGCCCAAGGGGGTGGGGTGACAGCTTAACCGCCTGTGGAGTTTAGTAGGAGAGTGCTCAGGGTGACCCTAAAGCTAGAATTGCTGGGTATAGCGCTACGGGCAAGTAAGAAGTCAGAAGTCAGAAGTCAGAAGTAAGCTATAACACAGTTACCCACTGACCTACTGAGGCAGTAATCAATCAGTAAACTGCTTATTAATCCAGCGGCGGTAAATTTTTTGAATTGCTTTGAGTACTTTTTGACTACTCGACTGCTGAGATGGACTGCTGGGGTCGAGTAACTGCAAGCGATTCAGAAGTTTGGCTTCTTCTGTGTCTACCAGCCCATCGCTATAAATTAAGGCACTGAGGGCTTCAACCAAGCGCTGATAGTCTTCTGGACTAGGGCGATCGCCTAAATACTCTTCCACCCAACTGTAGCATTCATCTGCTGACACAGCTTTGAGTTCATACAGTAACGGTTTAATCTCTGGGTCGTCAGCAACTCCATATTCCTTGGCGACTTTATACAGATATTCCCGTTCCTCTGCTTGAACTTTACCGTCTATCCAGGCGGCACCGATTAAAATTTTGAGCAACTGTTTGACACTAGAATTTGTAACCATGACTTTATCTCTCCAGTAGGGGGGAACCGAACCAATACAGCACTTGTTGCCAATCAACCTTGAATCATCAACAGCTTGCCACGATTAGGGGAAAAGGGAAAGTGGAAAGGGAAGAGGGGGAAGAGTGGGCAGATTGGGGAGACGGGGGAGAACTTTGTCAAAAAACCGGGTTTGTTAAAACTAACTTAGTTAGACCCCTTAATCTAGGTAATAAACCTCATTTATTTAAAGCAAATTTTTTTGTACAGAAGTGTTAACCGCTAGTATGTTACGTTTAATTTTAATTAACTAAGTTAGTTCTTCCTTACACACTTCTTTCTGTTAATGGAAATCGATACTGATTACTTAATTCAAGGGTATGCTCAAGGCTATTTCCTGATGGCAGATGATACTGGTAATTTAGGCTGGTACTCAAGCCGCGAACGTGCTATAATTCCTCTGGATGAGCGGTTTCGCTATCCTAAATCTCTGCGTCGTGTCCTAAATCAGGAACGATTTAGTGTCAGCATTAACCGAGACTTTTTAGGGGTAATGACTGGTTGTGCTGACCGTGAAACTACTTGGATTTCTCCAGAACTAAAAGAGATTTATTGGCAATTTTATAAGGCTGGATGGGCCTACAGTTTTGAAACTTGGCAGGGAAATCAGCTGGCAGGAGGAATTTTGGGCATTGTAATTGGTGGAGCGTTCATTGGTGAATCGATGTTTTATCGGATTCCGGAGGGCTCAAAGGTGGCGATGGTTAAGTTGGTAGAACGGTTGCGCCATCGCAACTTTTTGCTGTTTGATGCTCAGATGATGAATTCTCACCTAGAACGGTTTGGTGCATGTACGGTCAATGAGCAAGAGTATAGTCTGCTGTTACAGAAGGCAATAGCACAAACCTGTTCGTTTGATGAACCTATCTAACTGAGCTAGGGCTTACTTGGTCCACACAGCCAAACCTCCTCCCCGACCTCTAGCAGCAATGCAACGGTTTTCTACTAAAAAGTAGGTGAAGAATGCTTGTTCTTTCAAGGGTTGCTCATAGAACCTAGTTTCCCGGTCTTGTCCACCTTTAATATAGCCTTGATACAGTGTTAGACTAGATAACGATATCCTGATTTGACTAAAGTCGAAAGCTAAGATATTGGTCTTAGGATAAAACTTCGTAGGACCGGTGAGAACTATCTGAATCGGTCCGAGTTGAACAGCATTTTGAACCGTTCCTTGGTCTTGAGAAGACTCTGATCGGGAGTAGGATAGGTTAATCTTGATCCACTTTGGCAGAAATCGTCCGCTACCCAAAATCACCCCTGCTCGTTGGCGCGATCGCTTTGTCCCAGTAATAAACCCTAGTCGCCAAGTCCCGATCAGTTGTGAATAGCCATGGCTGACTTTGGTTCGTTTAGCTGTTGTCTCTGCCTGAAGTAGTGCCTCGAGATACTCTTAAACCGTCATTAATCGGGACAATCCGGTATAAAACAGTCAAGGTGCAATTTATTGTTGCCTGAGGGAGGAGTGGTCATCAGCAATTGGAGTCAAGCCTGCCACCCATCTGTCTAGGCGTTCCTGGCATCTCGACCAGGAGTTTCTTAAAAGCCTTAGTTTTGTTATGCTTACAATCAAGCCAGCCAAGCTCGATTGCATCAAGCAGACTAAGTCCCATACCTTTCAAGAAACGCGCGGTACGACGCAATAATACTGCCTGCACCTCGGTTTTACTCATATACCGGGCGATTTCGTGATCCGTACCTCTATCAAGGACATTTTTGGCAGCATTGTGGTCAGCCTGCAACACGACCCCATTAAATCTGGTAAAACTGTCCCCGCTTCTTTTGCCCAATAGGGTTCCGGTCACGGAGTCAATTTGCGACGTGTAACTAGGCTGCACTTCTGTAACAACCGATCCAGTCCAATTAGCCCATTTTTGCAAAGAGTCCCGCATTACTCCTTTCATCCAATTATTAAGTTTGCGGGATATCGCTAATGACTGACGTTTGTTTTTAATCGGCTGTGTTAAATCTTCTGCAAATACTTTTAAAGATTCTCCCTTAAAAAGGGACTTGGAAGCGGCTCCTATAATCGCCTTTATCTCTGATTGATTTTTTCGGTATCGGCGATTTTCCGTTTTTCTGGTCAGGTTATTTTCGAGTATTCGAGCCGATTTAGCTGGGTCGATTTTTTTTAACTTCCTGTGAAGCGCCCAAAGTCTTCCTCTGTTGCGGTTTTTAGAGCAGATTCTGTCGGACTTCTTGGTTGTTACTCTACCTAGATTTTTGCCGTGTGCCTGACCATCTGAGTCATAGAAAGCCTCCGTGTATCCCTTGTCTACTCCGATGCTCCGACGTTCAGATGGAATTTCTACGGTTCCATGGTCTACTAAAAAATGAATCTCAAATCTTTGGAAAGTTTGACTGTAGATTAATCTAATCTGCCCACTTATTTTGCGATTAGATTTGACGATTATCTTGTTTCTTTTTCCTCTTATTAATCCAGCTAACTCTAACTGATAAGTGTTGCGAGAGAGCCTTCTGCACTTATAGCCTACTTTTTGATAGACTATCTGGTTCTTGACCCAGGAATGCCCCCGCTGAAACTCCTTTCTAATGAGTCTGTGAAGAAGTGGATTATCAAGAATTGCTAAAGTTTTAACCTGTTGGCAAAGTTCTTTTCTGGTCTTTTGGTTTTCAATTCCTTGAAACCTCTTGTAGATTTTCTTAATCACCGCATCAATACAGGCTGCTTGCTGAGCTGTAATGGCTTTTGCTACATCATTGATAGTCCAATCCATTAACTTAGCAGGCAGCCCCAGGGTGTCGGGAGTCCTGAAGCTTTTTACTTTGGGGATAGCCTTTTTCCAGTCCAGTCCCCAATGGTTAATGCTCCCCAGCTTGTTGTAAGACTCAGCCCTAACGACGCCTAGTTTTTTCATTGTAGACAACAACTCAAGTTCGACCGACTTACTCATCCCCACCACGGGGACAATTTGAGTCGATAGTTTTTTGGGATAGCCCACTTTTTTTGACATCCTCAACTGGTGTGTCTTCTTTTCGGATTATACTCTAGCGCTAGCAAAATGTCAATGTCGGTTTTGTACAGTTAAATACCGTTTTATACCTATTTATTGGGGTTTAGTTGCGAGACTACAGCTTCAGAGGTCGGGCGTGTAACCGATGGGCTTGTTAAAAACTCAATCGCTTGATCTAAAGCTGTATCCATTGTTAACAAATGCGTTCGCCAAGTGTGGCGCTACTGGTTCAATGCCATGTCTTTAGAATCTATTACTTAGAATCTATTCCTTTCTGATCGCCGATCGCTCCTAGTATATCCTAAGGAAGCAGTGAATTAACATAATTCTCTTCAATGGTCAAGTTGAGTTTCCTCAAGGTCTTACGAGAGCGGTTCAATATTTCCCGGTTAGCCATTAAGTATTCCCGAGTAACCATCAGTTTTTGGATCGCAATGGTTGTGGCTGGGCTTTTGGCGTTCAGTTCCCTTAAGTATGCCCTATTCCCTGATATTACCTTTCCGGTGGTGGTGGTCAATGCTCAAGTGCCATTGGAGACTGCCGTGGAAACGGAGCAGAAACTGACTCGACCGATTGAGGAAAGGCTTTTCCCTTTGGCAGGACTCGATCAGATGGTTTCTTCAACCTACCCTGGTCGAACGGTGGTTACCCTCTATTTCGATGTCGGAACCAATCTCAACTCCTCTTCAATGGAGGTTGAAAAGACACTGTGGCAAATTGCTATTCCTGAAGGTGCAACCTTTGAGGTCATTCCCTTCAATTTGAACGAATCCTCTGCGGTTAGCTACACCATCAAGAGTGATACTAAAGACCTGAAGGAATTAGCTGACATTGCTAAGACTAGTATCTTACCAGAGATTGCTCAACTTCCAGGAGTTCTGAAAGTCAATTTGTTGGGAGGGGGGGAAACTACGTTTACAGCTCTCAATTCTGGCTCAGAGTTGACCAAACAAGCACCAGAAATTATTAAGGAGGAACAGCAGCGAGATAATCCCGAATCTCCCATACCCATTACCCCGACTCGGATTCGCTTCAATGGACAGGAAGCTTTGGCTTTTCAGGTGATCAAAGGGGGTGATGCTAACACCTTAGATGTGGTTAGTCGGGTAGAGGAAGCGGTGCAAAGGCTACAAGCCAGTTTGCCAGAGGTGCAGTTAGTCTTAGCAGTCACTCAAGCTAACTATATCCGGGAAGCGACTCAATCTACTATTGATGGTTTACTACTGGCAATTGTTCTGGCAGTGTTGGTAATTTTTACTTTCTTGCGCAACTGGCGTGCGACCCTAATTACTGCCTTGGCAATTCCAATTTCCCTGCTGGGAACGGCTATTGTGATGGCTATCTATGGGTTCAATCTCGAAACCATTACTCTACTAGCTTTGGCTCTGGTAATTGGGATTATCATTGATGATGCCATTGTAGAAGTCGAGAACATTTCTCGGCACCTGGAGGCTGGGGAGTCTCCTCGACAAGCTGCTCTTTCTGCTACTAATGAAATTGGTCTGACGGTTTCTGCTTCTACTTTGACCATTGTGGCGGTATTTCTACCGGTTGGTTTAATGGGTGGTAACTTAGGACAGTTCTTTAAACCCTTTGGTCTGACGGTTTCGGCAGCAGTTCTTACCTCTTTGTTGGTTGCTCGAACCTTGTGCCCAGTTCTTGCGGTTTATTGGCTTAAACCTAGGCAGGGGAAAAGGGAACAGGGAACAGTAAACAGGGAAAAATTATCGAGAGTAGTTTTCGACTCTTGGTTGAGGTCTCATCCCAAGTACCGTGATTTGCTGCGCTGGTCCCTGGGGCATCGGAAATTTGTAGTGGGATTAGCGGTATTGAGCTTTGTGGCTGGAATTTCTCTGATTCCCCTAATTCCTCAGGGGTTTATTCCTACCCTAGACCGAGGGGAATTTATGATTACCTATATGGCACCGTTGCCTCAGATGCCTAGTGCCTCTCAGTTTGGTGATTTAATTAATAAGATTCTGAATTTGGGAGGGTTTGATTCTAACAGTGAAGAGTCAAAGCCATTAATTAAATTAGATACTAATTCAGATACTAATTCAGATACTAATTCAGATACTAATTCAGATACTAACAAGCAGCTAAAACCAAAACTATCAAAGTCAGGGTTTAATGGTCTATTTCCGATTAAAAAAGGGATGAAATTGGTACTGAAGCAATCTGAGCAGGTGGCTAAGCAGTTGGAAGAGGCGGTGCTGGCTTTCCCTGAAGTGGAATCGGTATATACGGTTGTGGGGGTACAGGGTGAGCCGAACAAAGGTAACCTTCAGGTCAAACTTAAAGGTAATCGCCAATATACTACTGCTCAGGTTCAGGAAAAAATGCGGGCTGCTTTGCCGAAGATTTCTGGTGTAACGAATAGTGTTGAAGATATTCAGTTTATCGAACTACCTACTCAAAAACCAGTTCAAGTTGCTTTATTGGGTGATGATTTAGAGGTGTTAGGCAATACTGCTGCGGATCTCAAAACTCGGATTGAGACATTACCAGGATTAGTGGATGTAGACGCAACAGGTCAGAATAATCGAGGCAATACGATTACTGAGATTGAGCATGTTAATGGTCAGCGAGGGGTTTATGTTCGTGCTAGCCTTAACCAGGGTCAAAGGTTGGGAGATGCGACTGAGGAGGTGGTAAAGGTTGCCAAAATGGTTTTACCGGATGGTGTGAGGTTAGAACTGTGGGGGGATTCGGCTCTGAGTAGTCATGTGCTGGGCAGTTTTGCTGGCACCTTGACCTTGTCTGTTACCTGTATGCTGCTAGTGCTGATTTTGCCTTTTGGTCGATTGTTAGAACCGATGGTGGTGGGCTTCTCGTTGCCCTTATCTATTCTCGGAGCAATGCTGGCACTTCTGATCACCCAGAGTGATTTTGGCATGATTTCCCTGATTGGTCTCATTTTTTTGCTGGGACTACTTGACAAAAATGCGCTTTTGCTGATGGATTATGTTAACCAACTTCGCCGAGCTGGTTTAAATCGCACTGAGGCAATTCTGGAAACAGGAGTGGTGCGTTTGCGACCGATTATAATGACTACTGCTTCGACTATTTTGGGAATGTTGCCCTTGGCATTGGGATTTGGCGCAGGAGCAGAATTGCGACAACCGATGGCTGTGGCAATTATTGGTGGATTGCTTACGTCTACGTTGTTGAGTTTGATTGTTGTACCAGTATTGTATACTCTGCTGGAAGATTGCTGGGTAGGATTATTTTCTGGTAAGAAGTACGGAATTGGGAAAGAGAGGGGCTAAACCAATGGCAATCAAAGCTTTCGTCACTGGAGGAACAGGATTTATCGGTGCTCATGTTGTGCGATCGCTACTTGAAGCAGGATACTCCGTGCGAGCTCTGGTGCGCCCTACTAGCCAACTCGATAACCTCCAGGGTCTAGATATAGAAGTCGTTATCGGTGACTTGAACGATCCAGGCTTGTGCCAACTGATGCAGGGATGTCAGGTATTATTTCATGTCGCTGCCCATTATTCCCTGTGGCAAGCGGATCGAGATTTACTCTATCGTAACAATGTCCAGGGAACCCGTAATGTGCTACAAAGTGCTGGTAAAGCTGGGATTGAACGCACTGTTTACACCAGTTCAGTAGCGGCTATTGGTGTGGGTAAACCTGGGGAAATTGTGGATGAAACCCATCAGAGTCCTGTAGAGAAATTGGTGGGTGACTATAAAAAATCTAAGTTTTTTGCTGAACGTGAAGCGATCAAGGCAGCTGAATCTGGTCAAGATGTGGTGATTGTTAATCCTAGCGCTCCCATTGGTCCGATGGATATTAAGCCAACTCCTACCGGAGAAATTATTGTGCGCTTCCTACAGCAGAAAATGCCATTTTATTTGGATACAGGATTAAATTTTATTGATGTGCGGGATGTGGCTCAGGGTCACCTGTTGGCGTTGGACCGGGGGAAAAAAGGCGATCGCTATATTTTAGGTAACCAAAATCTATCCTTCAAATCGTTATTGGAGCAACTTGCGGAAATTACTGGATTGAGTGCGCCTCAAAAAACTGTTCCGGTCTGGCTAGCGCTGAGTATGGCTTGGATTGATGAGTGCGTGTTGACTGCTTTCGGGAAAACCCCTTCTATTCCGCTCAATGGGGTGCGGATGGCACAACACCCGATGTATTACGATTGCTCGAAAGCAGTTAGAGAGTTAGGGTTACCCCAATCTTCCATTAGGAAAGCGCTCAAGGATGCTGTTGATTGGTTTAGCTAAGGGAACAGGGAACAGCGGATCTGGGAACAGGGAGCAGGCAAGAGGCAAGAGGCAAGAGGCAAGAGGGAAAAAACCTGTCTACCTCATTAGGCTAGAAAGCGCTATAGTCGGACAAAATTAGGTTTAACTGTCGAGATAGGGAACAGGGAATAGATAGACTTCTGGCAGCTTTAAAAAAGTTAATACAGTTCCGTTTATTTATGTCTAGGTACTTACCACTGGCTCCAGTAAATAGGGAAACCGACAACTGCAGGGAAGTCTAGGATTTTAAGCAATTCACCAACAGTATTATTAATACCAAGTTGCGGTCAAACGTACAACTTTCTCTTCCGCCTATCTCCCTATCTCCCTATCTCCCTATCTCCCTATCTCCCTATCTCCCTATCTCCCTATCCAACCAATCTACTCTCTTTGAATGCAACTCGGTATAATTTATCGGCGAGGCTGATCATAGTTCAAGCTGTGGGGTAATCAGGATTACCCTCCATGATTAGCGTTAATTATATGGTGTGAGGACAATTATGGCTATTCAAATACAACAAGCTCTTGATGTCGGAAAGTATATTGTGACCCAGCGTCTTTTGGGTCGTAAACGCTTTCCCCTGGTGCTGATGTTGGAACCTCTGTTCCGCTGTAATCTAGCTTGTTCCGGTTGTGGCAAAATCCAGCATCCTACGGAAATACTCAAGCGCCAGCTAACTCCTGAAGAGTGCTTTGCTGCGGTGAAAGAGTGTGGTGTTCCGGTGGTTTCTATTCCGGGGGGAGAACCTCTGCTTCATCCACAAATTGACGACATTGTCAAGGGGTTGGTGGCATGGCGAAAGTATGTCTATCTCTGTACCAATGGGTTGTTGTTAGAGAAGTCTCTGGATAAGTTCCAACCTTCCCCTTACCTGACTTTCAGCGTTCACTTGGATGGCTTACGGGAACGGCATGATCAGTGTGTGGACCGTCAGGGGGTATTTGATAAGGTAGTGCAGGCAATTCGAGCCGCTAAAGCTAGGGGATTTCGTGTGACTACTAACACGACGGTGTTTGAAGGAACTGATCCTAAGGAAATGCAGGAGTTCTTTGATTTCCTGGCCATGTTGGGTATTGATGGCATGATGGTTTCTCCTGGATATAGTTATGAATGGGCACCCGATCAGGAGCATTTCCTGAAGCGGGAACAGACTAAGGCGATGTTCCGGGAAATTTTAGCGCCTTTCAAGGCTGGGAAGAAAAGCTGGAATTTTAACCATAATCCTTTATTTTTGGATTTCCTGATGGGGGAGAAAGATTACGAGTGTACCCCTTGGGGAAGTCCTAGTTACAGTGTTTTGGGGTGGCAAAAGCCTTGCTATTTGTTAAATGAAGGGCATTATTCCACGTTTAAGGAATTGCTGGAGGAAACGAATTGGGATCAGTATGGTCGCGCTAGTGGTAATCCTAAGTGTGCCGATTGTATGGTCCATTGTGGGTATGAGCCGACGGCGGCTATGGATGCGTTTCAGCCCCAGAATATGGTTCGTGCTATGGGTAGTGTGTTAGGAGGAGTGTGAACCTGACCAATTTCCCAGACCATAAAGCTGGCGCTACTTCCTAGCTCTGAGTAGTGATGGATTGCTAAGCCTGGCAGGATAGACAAGGTCAACTTGAGCACAATACACACAATACAATCAATGCGATCGCATTTATCTGAGCTTTCTGATTCTTGATCAAATAGACCTTGAAATCAACTTCAAGGTCATTATTTGATTGGGAATTAATTCGTTTTTGTAAAACCTCATTATCTGCTTCCCCTTGTCTAATCACAAAAATTCAATTAAAATTTAAATCCTAATAAATTCCAAGAATTTAGGAGCCAGATAAATAGCCATGCCGCTAGCATACTCAAAAAATAATACCCTCGTCTAATCCAAGACCAGTTTTTGTCTCTCCAAGCCAGTAAAGCAATAATCGATACTATAGTAGTCAAGCCTGTGGTCACAATCGGTAGATAAAGTAACACAATTATAACAGGGGGCATTCCGAAGAAAAATTCCCAGAAATCTATTGTACTAATAGCTATCCCCATTCCCATCAAAAAGCATAAATTAAACAGACTAATAAGACCAATACTCAACTCCACCAGACGAGTATGTCGTGAAACTAGAGATAAGGTTTTATTTTTGCGGCTAACTAATGGTCTAATTAGCCAAACTAAACATCCCCATAGGAAGATGGTCACAGAAAATCCTGCCAGTCCAAGCTGTAAAACAGGAGCTTCGTACCAGGGTAACTTTTCATAGGTTAAATGGACATGACTACTCATAGACATACCAGTAATTTTACCCTGACTATCTGGCCGAAAATTTATATACATATTGCTATCACTAGCGCGAAATAGGAGTGGCTCGACTTCCTCCCATGTACTTCTTCCTGGAAATATAGTTAACGTGTGGTCTTTATTAGTTTGAATAATCAACAATTTTCCCCATTCCAGCAAAACCATGGCTAGTTTAACTAGGGAGTTTCGAGGATATCTAATGAAGCGATAACCGCCCTTTATTTGTTTATATTGCTGTTCATATTGCTGGTTATACTGCTGGTTACTATTAGGTTCAATTATAGGTTTATTAATTGTTTCAGTAGGTGACGAAATGCTTTCCTGTACAGGATAATAACGATCTAAAAACTGTTCAACCAAGTCGTCTCGCAAATTTTCATTAAGAGTGTTACGGTTATAAGCAATATAGAAACCTAACTTTTGTTCTGGGATTAAAAATAGCAGATTAGTATACCCTGACATGCTACCGCCATGCTCAATTATCCGTTGATTATTCACAAAGCGCTCAAAAAAACCATAAGTAGATCCTGCCACTTGAGGAAGGTTGGGAAAATTAGTATAGTGTTGGCGGTGCATCTCTTTTACTGTAGTGTCATTCAGGATACGCTCTGTACCATAACGACCTCCCTGTAAATGAGCAATCATAAAGTGAGCCATGTCTTCAGCAGTAGTACTTAACGCTGTAGTAGGAACACTTTTATTACAGGTAAAGGGTTGCTTTATATAATTGCCATTTTTGTACTGATATCCCACAGCTAAATCAGCAGCCAGCTCAGACGGTAATGGTTGCTGAAAACTACTTTGACTCATATTCAAAGGTTGTAGGATAGCTTGGTCAATATAGTCACTGAAAGGAATTCCACCAACTACTTCGACTAAGTAACCTGCTAATGCTAATCCCACATCACTATAAACATATAATTCACCTGGTGGTCGCACTCGCTCTGGTAAATTTTCTGTGAGAAATTTTTCTAAGGATGGCAGCTGAGACTGGCAAAGAGTGGCTCCGCCAATCGCCCAAGCTACATCAAATCCATGAGTATGAGTTAAGAGATGATCAACTGTGATTGGCTTAAATTTATTAGTCTTGATTTGAACATCCTTAAGATATTGGTTAATATCTTCATCTAGCTTAAGCTTACCTTGCTCAACTAGTTGCATTACTGCTGTAGAGGTAACTAGTTTAGATACAGAGCCTACACGAAACAGAGTTTTGTTAGGAATAACCGGTATCTTCTCCTCAAGGTTGGCATAGCCGTAGCCTTTCGAGAAAATAATCTTGTCATCTTTTACTAAGGTAAATACCGCTCCAGGAATATTATTTTCTGTCATTTGATTGACAAAAAAATTGTCACTAAATTCTTCTATATCCTGGAATTTAGTTAGTTTGACATGAGAATCATCGGTTGTAGATACCATCGGCAAATACCGGTTAGATACACTCAAGGATTCCTCAGCAAATACGGGAAGTACAGAAACACTAAGAATTAATAGAGCTAAACTTAGTGATTGAATCAGTTTTAATAATTTATTTACTGTTTTTTTCACTAGTTTTAGATTTGGTAAATTTTTGATCAAAGGGAACAGGGAATCGGGAATCGGTAATCGGGAATCGGGAATCGGGAATCGGGAATCGGTAATCGGTAATCGGTAATCGGTAATCGGGAATCGGGAATCGGGAATCGGGAATCGGGAATCGGGAATCGGGAATCGGGAATCGGGAATCGGGAATCGGTAATCGGGAATCGGGAATCGGGAATCGGTAATCGGGAATAGTAAAGCTAAATCTGTTACCTCTTGCCTATTACCTGTCCCTAATTCAACAGTCAACCAACATTAAACCTTCAACCAACCTTAAACCTTCAACCAACATTAAACCTTCAACCAACATTAAACCTTCAACCAACATTCAACCTTCAACCAACATTCAACCTTCAACCAACATTCAACCTTCAACCAACATTCAACCTTCAACAACATCCCAACAAAGCGGTGGGCTAATCATACCTTTTTCACTATATTTTGAACGCACTAAAAAGTTATAAACACGCAAATGGTAGTCATAGGTATAAGCCCGATTCGGTTCATAAACTCCAACATCAATAAAATACTTACCACTGTTTAAATCTAAGCGGGATAGATGGAGTTGGATTTTTCCTTTACCTTTAATACCTGGTACTGATACTCCCATGGTAGTTGTGTTAGTCTCAAGACAAACTTGACCATCTTCAGTACTAATCAGGACACTAAAAATTAGTCCATCAATTGCTTGAGGTGAAAAGTACTCAATGTCAATGGCTAAGGAATCACCACTATTAATCTCTAAGCTAGGTAACAGCAACACATCGGTAATTTCTACTTCTAGAGAGCCAAAGCGGTTTTGATTCATTCGCAGTTGTACACCAGACCTAGTCACTTGGGAGGATCCGTTGGGAGTGCGTTGCTGGGTTTGCGATCGCATTTGATTGACATACTGTGCTACTACCACTTTTGGCTCACCGTAAGCCATGATTTGTCCTTGTTGTAGCCACAAAGCGCGATCGCAAAGTTGCTCAATTTGTTCGCTACTGTGAGAAATTAGGACAATAGCACAGCCAGACTCTTTCAACTGCGCAATTCGTTCCAAGCACTTAGCCTGAAATCTCAAATCCCCAACGGACAGAAACTCATCAACTAGCATCACATCTGGGTCTGTGTGTACAGCCACCGAAAACGCCAGCCGCATCTGCATCCCTGTACTATAAGTGCGCACTGGATTATCGATAAACGGCTCAAGTTCAGCAAACGTCACGATTTTATCAAACCGTCGCCCCATCTCTTCACGAGTAAGACCTGCTACCACACCACTAACAAAAGCGTTTTCTCGCCCAGTCAAATCTGGATGGAAACCAGCTCCCAAATCCAGCAGCGCTCCAATGGAGCCATTAACTGTAACCTTCCCTTTATCCGGTTTTCCAACCCCACCAATCAAGCGCAACAGGGTTGATTTACCAGCCCCATTGTGACCGAGAATCCCCAGCATCTGGCCTGGGGAAACGGTGAACGTAATATTCTGCAACGCCCAAAACCTTTCCGCTGCCATAATATGCCGAAAACCCGACAGCGCCGCCTCCATAATGGTAAACGGTCGGTCAGGATGATAGTTGTTAAAGCGTTTACCGAGTCCTTTAACAATAATTGCATCAACCATCTATAATTCCTCCACAAAGCGATCGCTCTGCCACCGGAAAATTTGAAGACCGATAGGTAAACATACTGACGTGACCAAAGCCATAACTAGTAGAGCTAGCCAATCCGGTGCTGTGCCTTTAATTAGTACAGTGCGATAGGCATTAACCAGATGCACCATCGGGTTAAGGTAATACAAAAACTGATAATTTTTCGGCACATTAGTAATATCATAAAAAATCGGTGTCACATAAAAAAGCAGCTGTAAAAGTACACCGATAGTATGCTGGGTGTCGCGAAACGTTACATTAAAACCAGCTAATAGATAGGCTAAACTAATGGTAACGGCAAACTGGAGAGCTTGTAGGATTGGTAACAGTATAACTACTGGCTGTAGTTGAACACCATCGATTAATAAAAAGATAACTAATACTGGCAGGGCTAAAATAAAGTGAATCAGACCTGTGGTTACCGTCACCACCGGTAAGATAGCGTTTGGAAAACCCGGTTGTCGGATCAGGGGGCGATTATGAATAATCACTCCAGTTGCTTGAAAAAGAGAACTGTTAAACCATGTCCATACCAACAAACCAGAAAATGCAAATGAAGTATATTGAGGAATATCAACCGACAATACAAAACTGAAAACAAAGGTAAAAACAGCTAACTGAAGTAGTGGATTAAGCAGCATCCAAGCTACTCCTAAAGCTGACCGTTTGTAGAGTAGCTTCATCTCCCGATTAACTAGCTCTCGTAGCAAATCATAAAGATAATAAAACCGCCACTTAAACAACGGTTTAATTTGGGATTTTCGATTTTTTATTGAAGACATTGGAGTAATATAGCATTTTAATTTGAGATGTAAAACTAGAATTGATATAAATCGGGAATCGGGAATCGGGAATCGGGAATCGGGAATCGGGAATCGGGAATTGGGAATCGGGAATTGGGAATCGGGAATCGGGAATCGGGAATAGTAGGAAATAGAGCCGATTATTTTGTGATATTTATTATAGCAAGTCTTATACCCATGAGGTACAAATCTCTGGTTTTTAGGGACTTCGGAGCAGGGAGCAGGGAGCAGGGAAGAATGAAGAGGGAAGAGGGAAGAGGGAAGAGGGAAGAGGGAAGAGGGAAAAAATAATGTGTACCTCATAGCTATGAGAAACGCTATAAAATGCTGCTATAGCCCTAATTTTTATAGTTTAATCAAGCATTAAATCAAAAGAAATTAAGGCTTTATTTACCAGAATTTTGAAAATTTTTTTGTTATTAATAAGATAATATTTAATACTTTTATAAACTAAAATTTTAAGTATTTTACTGAGATTATTGTTTGACGAGAGTGAAACAATATTGTGATAATTTTTGTTCCCTGTTCCCGACTCCCGACTCCCGACTCCCGACTCCCGACTCCCGACTCCCGACTCCCGACTCCCGACTCCCGACTCCCGACTCCCGACTCCCTACCCCCTACTCCCTTTTCCCATTGCTATACGACCTTCACGTTTAACCCGTAGATGAGATTGCCACAAAGACCAAACTCCAGCCAGATTACCTGTAATTTCCAAGCAGATTAGGGAGATCGGATAATTGCTTGAACCTTTTAGCCGTTCAAAGATGCGCCATAAATGAGCAAGTGGCAATCCCAGCACTATTTGCACCAATCCTCGCCAATCCCCATCTTCTAGTAATGTGGTGAGATTGTAAGCAACATGACCTTTACTGTAGTTGTAAAGCTGACGACGTAGCTCTGCCATTTCAGTACGATGCTTATGCCACACATAAGCGTTTGGCTCATAGACCAGGGTGTAGCCAGCTTTAAGTACTTTATAAAATAAGTAAGTATCTTCACCAACTCCTGAAGGCATACCAGCACCGAGGACTTCATTCATCAGGCCAATCTTGGGATGGCGAAAGATACTGGCACGAAAAGCAACATTAGCCGTTGCTCCTAAGGTCCAAGTTGGTACAGGCTTGTAGAAAAAGGATTCAAACCAATCTCCATTAACCTCCACCTGTTCAAAGCCTCGTCCCAAGCCGCCATAATTTTCAAAACACTGCTGGGCATTGGTTTCCAACTGTAAGGGCAAAACATTACCTGTGACAATCATTACATCCGGTCTAGCAAAAGGAGCGATCAGCTTTTCTAACCAATCTGGTGGTACAGTAACATCATCATCTATCGTAACCACGATATCGCCGGTACTAGCAACAACGCCAACATTGCGAGCATAAGCTGATCCCTGACGGGATTCACTAACTAAAATAACATCAGGAAACTCCGCAACCACTGGTGGAGTCCAACCAGAAGCGGGATGATTATCAACTACAATAATTTCCAATTGTCGAGTAGACTCTTGGGCAACTAGGCTCGACAAACACTTCCGCAAATCTTGGGGTCGGTCATAGGTAGCGATGATAATAGAAACTGGTATAGTATTTGGTAAACAGGTTAGTAAATTAGTCTCTTTATCCTTGGATTTATAGTGATTAGTTAAGATAGATAGTGCTTGATTATGATAGTAATCCCTACTGAAGTTAACGTCTACTTGCAGCAGCTTATGACCAAACTGATTGACAATAACTTCAATTAAGCGATTCTTGCTAATCCCTCGATCAGGGTTAGCAATATCAACGCTACCTAAAAGGTGATCATGCCATTTCACAAAAACTCGTACTGATGAATACTCTTTTACATCAGTTAATGCCTGTAAAGGTTCCCCTAGATCCACAGTCCGCACGGCCATACCTGGATTGGTTTTAATCTTTGGGATTTCTTCCTTAGTCAGAGCAGGAAAAATAGGGTCAGAAAAAATTGGGTAGGGATCACTATCTATATCAACTTCTGTTTCTCGTTCTTGGTTACCGAAAGATTGAGTAATCTCAGCAGCAGTGTGGCGAGCTTTGTGATAGCGAGTTAAACCAGTGAAGCAGCCTTTGAATTCAGCCAGAATTAAATCCCGTGGGAAGCGAGTGGGGTTTTTGAAATCAAGACACAGACGTCTTAAATTCCAATAGACTATCCACCAGAGCAAAAGCAATAAGAAAGACAGAAACTCCTCTGGATAGGCAAAGACGCTACGGATAGCGTAAGAAAACAGACCAATACTGTTATTAGTAATTTGCGTACGCAACTGAGCATAATTCCGTCGATGTCGATGGCGCACTATGGCGCTAGGCTCATAGACCAGAGTATGTCCTTCCTTAAGCACCCGGAAAAACATTTCTAAATCACCACCACCATTAGTGACAGTACCCACATCCAAGGCAGGGTCAAAGAAACCAATATCATCAAAGACTGAGCGGCGATAAGCCATGTTTGCCCCTGTACCGAATTCGCCAGTACCTAGGAGTCTCCAATGGATTTTGTTGCCTCGATTAACCTGATACCATTTACGGCTCATGCCTCGCCCGAAGCCACCATACATTTCAAATAGCACTTGTGTTTCGGTTTCCAATTCATAAGGCACAACTAACCCAGTCACTGCCATAACGTCAGGATGTTTAATAAACACTAGCGCTAATGCTTTTACCCATGCTGAATCAACTACTACATCATCATCAGTATAGGCAATAATGTCTCCTTTAGCTTCAAGAACAGCTCTGTTTCTCGCCCAATCTAAACCCGGACGAGGTTCACAGATATAACGAATATTAGCATAAGTTTCTACCAGTTTTTTTGTGCTATCATTGGTAGGAGCATTATCAACAACGACAATATCTAAGTAAGGATAATCGAGTTGCTTGATAGCGTCTAAACATAAAGCAAGATTAGCAGTGCGATCGCGAGTACAAACCGCAACCGTTACTAACGGCAACTTGCCCTTATACTCCGGTGGTGGCACATCAAACAAATCCTCAAGGCACAAGCTTTCCCGTCCGAGAGGTAAGGATAATCCATTGTACAAAAGACGATTGATAATCGTCTCGCTATGGTCTTCCAGAATACGTTTACTTAAGGTTTGAGCTGTGCAGTGACCATTAGTAATCGGTGCTTTAACATATCCAATTGGCGCACCATGGAAGCGAAGCAGTCCTTGCACTGCCATATAGCCATCCAAACCATCAAGAGTAGTCAGGGGGCGGCTCAACTCAATGTCTACTACTTTGATTGGATAAAGCATAATCGAAAATCTTTTATATCATCAGCAGTGAACGGTGTAATAAATTTCCAAGCAAGAGCTTGAAATATAGACTACCTCGGCGTTTATTTAAATCCGCATAACTGACTGATAAACCCGGTTTATTAACATAATTATCAGATTTAAGCTTAGTGATCATTCTAAATACGCTTTTAATGAACAAGATATACAACCCATAGCGAAAAATAGGCGTAATAAAATCCGCTTTCAAAGCTTGAGATAGCCAAAATAATGTACTGCGATCGCTACTACACTGACTACTTTGTCGTGCCAAATACATATAAAAACTACTCTTAGACAATCGATAAAGTGCTGCGGGAATCTCTGGATGCCTTTGTTCAACGTCACGTAGCATCAAACCATGAGACTTAGCCATTTGGCTGTAGTCGCGAGACATACTACTAACAATCTTGCGATAGCCAATCATAAATTCCGGCACAACAGCAAATTCATAATGTTCTGCAATGCGCAGATAGAGCTCCCAATCCTCACACCCTTGAGCTTGTTGTGCTTTTAATTGACAGTTGTAGCCACCGACGGTTTCAAAACAACAGGCGCGAATCACAGATGCACTAGCATTGCCTAAAAAGTTATGACATACCAGAGTTTTATAAACCTTTCCTTCTATAGTTGAGGCACGGAAATTTCCAGTCAGTGAATTTTCGGCATCAATATCCGCCGACCAAGCATAAACCAACCCTACCGATGGCTCTGTTGCCAAGAAGCGTTTAACTTGCTTTTCTAAATTTTGCGGATACCAAATATCATCAGCATCCAGGGGAGCAATATAATCTCCCTTCGCGTTTTTAATCCCTAAATTACGAGCAGCAGCCACCCCTAAATTTGGTTGTTGTAGTAAAATCACACGCTGATCTTGCTTAGCAATAGATTGAACAATCTCAGCTGTGCGGTCTTGAGAACCGTCATCTACCACTATCACTTCCAGGTTTTTATAGGTCTGAGAAAGAACAGACTGTAATGTGATTTCAATAAACTGCTCTGTATTATAGGCAGGAATAATCACTGAAACCAGTGGTAAGCTATCAACTGTTTTAACAACCGACATTTGATGATTTAAATTTTATATCTATACTTTCCACAGGGATAAACTGAGTTTTTAATTTAGCTATCAGCATTTAGCTATAGCGTTTCTAGGATTTATGAGGTACGCTTTTCAACCTCAAAGTCCCCCTTTATAAGGGGGATTTAGGGGGATCCATTTGTACCTCATGGCATAGAGAATTGCTATATATCAAATGGGCTGACTTCCGCTGACTGCTGATAGCGGATGCCTGACTGCTCAACCTGTAGACACAACCTCTATTACAAGTACAGAGTTACTCAGTCAATTCAGGACTTTTTGAAAAAAAAATCTCTATTGGTGATTATTCGGTAGTTTTGTTAAAGCCAATCAACGAGTTAGTTAAATTTATTATAAACTGATTTTTTTTTCTAAGCTAATGTTATACTATTTGAGGGTATTATTGAGATGCAGAGTAACGATTTAATCTCAAAATCTCAATCAGTAATTGAAGGTATATTCTCTAAAGAATGATTGACTCTGCTAGACTCACTATCTCCGTCATCATCCCCGTATACAATGGAGGCGAAGACTTTCACCAATGTCTTGCCAGACTATCTCAAGCTCAACCCCCTCCCGATCAAGTGATTGTAGTAGCTGATGGCGATACTGATGGCTCATGGCGTATAGCCCAAGATTTTGGAGCCACGGTAATTCGATTGCCCACAGCAGGGGGTCCCGCTAAAGCCCGAAACCTGGGAGCGAAAGCAGCACAGAGCGATATCCTGTTCTTTATAGATGCTGATGTAGCAATCTATCCGGATACTATTGGTCAAGTGGTGAAAATCTTTAACAATGAACCTAATTTAACCGCTTTAATTGGTTCTTATGACGATGCTCCCGGTGCTGCTAATTTCCTTTCCCAGTACAAAAATTTACTCCACCACTACACTCACCAAACTGCATCTGAACAAGCATCTACCTTTTGGGGTGCCTGTGGCGCAATCCGTCGTGACATCTTTCTTGCCATGGGTGGCTTTGAGGAAAATTATCGTCAACCCTGTATTGAAGACATTGAGTTAGGCTATCGACTCAAGGAAAAAGGTTACAGGATTAAGCTGTGTAAGACTCTACGGGTGAAACATCTCAAGCGCTGGGGGATAATTTCTCTGCTTAGAGCTGACTTTTTCTACCGCGCCTTGCCCTGGACTGCCATAATTCTCAAGGTTCGCGACGCAAGTCCAGAAAACTGTCGTGAGTTTATCAGTGACTTGAACCTAAAACTGTCTAGTCGTATTAGTGTGGTGTTGGTCTATGCTCTACTAGGTGCTTTAGTTACAGCTTATTGGTGGTCTAGTGCTCTGATTGCTATTGCTACCTGTGTGTTTAGTCTCGCCCTGCTAGTACTCAACAGACCTGTCTACCAATTCTTTTATCAAAAGCGTGGTCTATTATTCACTATACGAACCGTTCCATGGCACTGGCTGTATTACTTTTACAGCGGACTTGCGTTTGCCATTGGTATAGTTCGTCATTGGTTTAAAAAGTACCTAAAACCTCTGATAGACTTGCCTAATATCTCAGGTTTTAATCATTATTGAAGCCTGATTATTGCGTAATTTTATCAAATAATATTTGAACAATATTATTTGATAAAAGCTGTTTAAATAACGTTAAATATAAGGTTAATTTTTATGGTTAACCTAGAATTGCGATCGCTATGGAATAAAAATCGATATTATCCTACTAATAACTGACCACTAACGCACTCACCACTGACGCACTATTTTTAATCAATGGAACATTATCCCGTAGTGATTACAGGGGCAGGACCGGCTGGTCTTACTGCTGCCTATGACCTGGTTAAACAAGGCATTAAACCTATCGTTCTAGAAAAATCCAATAAAGTCGGTGGTATTGCTCGCACCGAAGTCTACAAAGGCTATCGCTTCGATATTGGTGGTCATCGCTTCTATACCAAAGTAGAAGCAGCGCATCAACGTTGGCAAGAGGTTTTAGGGGAAGATTTTATCAAAGTTCCCCGCATGTCACGGATTTATTACCAGGGAAAATTCTACGACTATCCCCTCTCAATTTTTAACACCCTATCGAATCTAGGGATCATTAACAGTCTGGTTATTTTGCTCAGCTACTTCAAGGCAAAAATCAAGGCAAAATTGCGACCTTGGCATGAACCTGAAACCTTTGAAGAGTGGGTAAGCGATCGCTTTGGTCGTCGTTTATACAGAATCTTTTTTAAAACGTATACGGAGAAAGTTTGGGGCATACCCTGCGATAAAATTCAAGCAGAATGGGCAGCACAGCGTATTCAAAAATTATCTCTAAAACAAGCAATTATCAATGCTTTGTTCGGAAGTCAAAATAGCAAAAGCTTGATTAAGGAATTTGATTACCCCATACTTGGACCAGGGATGATGTGGGAAAAATTTCAGCAAGCAGTAGATAATAAAGGTGGTCAGGTAAGACTGAATACTGTAGTCACTAGTATTCAACGAGATGGTAATCATATCAAAAGTATTACTGCTTTGCAGGATGAAAAAACTATCAGTATCTCTGGAGACCATTTCATCTCTAGTATGCCAGTGACAGCACTGGTTAAAAAACTCGATCCACCTCCCCCACCAGCGGTAATCGAAGCAGCAAAATCTCTATCTTATCGAGCTTTTATTATTGTCGCACTGATTATTGATGCTAAAGATTTATTTCCTGATCAGTGGATTTATATCCATAGTCCAGAGGTGAAAGTGGGTCGCATCCAAAACTTTAAGAATTGGAGTCCAAAAATGGTATCGGATCCTAGCAAAACCTGTCTGGGTTTAGAATACTTCTGTAATGAGGGAGATGAAATCTGGAATCTATCTGAGACCAAATTGCTGGATTTAGCCACCCGTGAATTGGCGAGTTTAGGTCTAGCTGATGCCAAGGCTGTAGAAGATGGTACTGTGTTGCGCCAACCTAAAGCTTACCCAGTTTACGACCGTGATTATCGTCAGCATTTACAAGTGATTCAAGATTTTTTAGCAGACTTTGATAACCTACAAACCATTGGACGTAATGGGATGCATCGCTACAACAATCAAGACCATTCCATGTTAACAGGAATGCTAGCAGTTAAGAATTTACTGGGAGAAAACCATGATCTGTGGCAGGTAAATACTGAACGGTCTTACTATGAAGAATTTACTACAGAAGAGTTAAAGCAAAAACAGGATTCAGTAGAGGACTCAGTTTTTCAGCCTGTATAGGCTATATAGCAATTATACGACTTGTGAGGTACAAATATCTGGGTTTTAGGGAGCAGGGAGCAGGGAGCAGGTAAGAGAAACCCACCCCTAGGGCCTGTTTTCAAACTCGGAGATCCCCCTAAATCCCCCTTAAAAAAGGGGGACTTTGAGTATGGCTCCCCCCTTTTTTAAGGGGGGCTGGGGGGGATCATAATCTTGCGGAAAACTTTGAAAACACGCCCTAACCCCTCCCAGGAGGGGAAGGCAAGAGCCAATAGTCAAACAGTTATGTGTACCTCATGAGTCCTATAAACGCTATAGCGTTTGTATTTGAGATGTAAACCTGTATAGTCTTTTTTTTACTGTCCAATAAAACTGAGGATCTCTTTCCCCTTTTGCCTCTTGCCGTCTTGATGCAGTCGCTCATGGGGGAAACCCCCAAGACCGCGCTGCATCGCTCTTGCCTCTTGCCTTTTTCGGCAATTCGTGTGTTTACAACCCAGATACAAATGCTATATAGGCATGTTCTACTTCATCACGACTTGGAATTTTCTACTTATTCCTTGCTACTTGATCGGAACTGCTGTACTGAATGTACTCCAAGCGGATTCCTTTAAACGAGTTAGCGATCGCATTATTGCAGCAGTGTGGTTGGGCATCGTTGTGCTGTCCATTGCACTGCTAGCAACCTCCTTAGTATTTCCCCTCAATTCCTGGGTAGGCTGGTGTACCGCTGCTAGTCTGAGTTTATTGTCTCTGACATCACAACCTACCCGGGATGAAATTACTAATCTATTTTTCATGGTGTTTCCCAACTTAGCTTTGGGATTGTTGACCTTAGAATTTGGTGTCGCAGCATTCACCAGCCGACAAGTCACTTGGCTTGACACAGGTCTCTATCACTATGGAGCGATCCGATGGTTGTCCGAGTATGGAGCAGTGCCAGGTATCGCCCTGCTCCTTCAGCAGCTTGGTTTTACCTCATCGTGGTTTGCTCTCGCTGCTCCGTTTAACCCTCCAATTTTGGATGCTCAAGTTAGTGCCATCACCAATGGCTTTGCCTTTCTTCTCGCAATAGTACACTTTCTGATTGCTTTACCTCAACTATTTACCAATCAAGCACAGCTCAGTGACTGGTTTATCGTCATCTGCTCATTAATTCTACTCCCTCTCCTAGCTCTATCCAGTTTAATGTCAGATATTCTGGTATCTCCATCACCAGATATCCCAGTAATTTTGCTGACCGTAATCATCGCTTGGGCAATGTTAATCATTGCTCACCATCGCTCATCATCCGTAACTCAGGATGAAAATTATAGTTTTAAAAATAAATTTAATAATAAATTTTACGATCAATTTATCCCACTAATTTTAGCAGCGGGAGCTGTAACTATAAAGCTTACTTGTCTACCTATATTATTAATATCAGTTATTTTTTATAGTGTTTTCAGTAGGTTTTGTATAAAACGACTAGTGATAGGTGCTGTCATCACTAGTTTACTCTTATCACCCATGTTCGCTGTCAATATCGTCACCTCTGGTTGCCCACTTTTTCCATCATCATTCTTATGTCTGGATTTACCTTGGTCTTGGACAGCAGAAGAAGCTAAAGCAGTTGCTGAGAACACTCAAGTTTGGGGAATTTGGTTTGACTCAGCTCCACCAAATATTCCTCCCTGGCTTTGGTTATTTGGGATTTGGTTGATTAATAGTACTCTAAATCAAATCGCTACTGTAATAATTTTAATTTCAATTTTCTTGACTATCTCTATTCTCAGAACATCAATCAATCATCGCCTCTGGAGTTTGATGTGGGTATTAGGATTAGCTATTTCGGGAACGGTATTTTTGATGCTCTATGCTCCCGTAATCAGATTTGGAATAGGATATATAATTCTTATACCTGGTTTATATATTACTATTATTTTTAATAAAAAGTTTGGCAATTTTAATTTCCTAATTACAAAAAAAATACAGCCATCCAAATCATGGATAATTCCTCCAGATTTTAGGATAACTAGTTATTTAGCATTAGCGGTTATCACCTTAGCTATTGTTCTAAATCAAAAAATGTCCTATCGACTGATTCTCCCTCCCCAAATGATGACGTCATATTTAGAAAAAAAACAAGTTAATGGTATTAATTATTTTTCTCCACCAGATATCTCTCCAGAAGACCATGAGCTATGCTGGTCTGCTAAACTACCTTGTGCCTTTGAAATAGAAGATAATATCCAACTTCGCGATCCAAACCGTGGTATTAAAGGTGGTTTTATAAAAGTAAAAAGGGAACAGGGAACAGGGAACAGGGAACAGGGAGTAGGGAGTAGGGAGTAGAGAGTAGGGAATAGCAATGGGCTGCATCAATATAGGGAATCAACGCAAAAGAATATTGTACCTCATAACTGCGATAAACGCTATCAGCTTATGCGCTACGCGCAAGCTACGCGAACAGCTTATGGGCAAGCTACTTGAGGTGCTATCGGCTAAAGGCTGACTGCTGACCGCTGACTGCTGAATCCTTACACAACACCAATATCCTCATTCCAAAGTTTAGAGTTATTCAGAATAAAGTCTTGCATTAATTGATAGCAACTATCGTCATTTAAAACCTCAACAATCACACCTCTAGAACGGAGTAATTCTTCCTCACCTAAGAAAGTTTTGTTTTCCCCAATCACAACATGAGGGATCTTGTACAACAAAATCGCGCCAGTACACATACTACATGGGGATAATGTAGTGTAAAAAACGACATCTTGATAAAAAGAAGCAGGTTGAGAGCCAATATCCTCAAGAGCATCCATCTCGCCATGAAGGATTACACTACCTTTTTGGACTCTCCTGTTGTGTCCACGCCCTACAATTTCACCACCCTTAACAACAACTGAACCGATCGGTATTCCTCCCTCTTGGAAACCCATCTCAGCCTCTTTAAATGCTGCTAGCATAAACTGATTCACCATTCCACCTCATCACTCTGAGCTACTGCATCTTGGCTATATATTAGGGCAAAAAATCCCCTTTAAATCGATGGCTAGCAAACATTTGAGACGACGTAAGCATATGCGCTACGCGAACAGCTATTAGCCGTTGGCTATTGCCAAGGAGTTTTGTTGAGACTTTCAATGCTCATTAATCGTAAGCATTCAGCCGTGAGCCTTTGGCTCACGCTACTTGAGGTGCCGTCAGCCGTCAGCTAAAAGCTCACGCTATGGAACCGTCAGCTGATTTAACAGAGATTAAACCAATGCTTACTTGTTTGATTCAAAAGCACCTCAAGTAGCGCATTAGCTGATAGCTGATACGCGACACGCTGATAGCTGAATGCTTACCATTAATCTATCAAGATTAAATTCTCTCGTGCCCGTAGCGTGGCGATAGGTCTGGATAGATTTATTTTAAGCTGACCGCTGACCGCTGACCGCTGACCGCTGACCGCTGACCGCTGACCGCTGACCGCTGACCGCTGACCGCTGACCGCTTATCTAGTTTCTAGAGGATCCTGGTAATAATAATCGAAAAAAAATCTGTGTAAATCATTACTATTTAAACCCCTATAAGTATAACAAATCTAACTATAGTAAACAGTTATATAAAAATATTAATTTTTATTAAAAATATAGCTTTTTTAATTTTTAATATGATAAACAAATATTCAATCAATTGATTAATGTAAAGTTTTATTTCAATAAGCTCTGCTATCAATAAGCTGTGTTTGAATAGGTAAGAGAGTTCACTAGTAATATAAGGAAACTTAGATAACACAGACTTATAAAACGACTTGAACTATAAACTGTTGATGTTGCTTCTTGTCTAGGATTAGGAGAGTCAAGGAGACCAAACTGTAAGGGTGCAGTGTTTTAGATTTGAGGGAATTACAAGCCTTATGGCTTGGGATAAATATTTCAATTAATACAGTTTTGGACAGTCAGATTAAGTTGTTAAATAAACTTGGATTGCTATAGATATAGCAGAGAAAAGGAATGGGATGCTCTCAAAGAGCCGCTATGGGAACGCAAAGAAACTGGACAGACTACACCATTAAGGTAGGTTACCGAATCAGGAAGATTCCAGACTACAGCATCAGAGCGATCGCCCAGCCCTCGCACCAGCCCTAATCCTGCCAAAACAAAATTTTTAATTATGACATACTACATGTGTTCATATATTACATTATGAAATGCACAAAATGTAGTTTATTAAATTCAGTTTAATATCCACTTAAAAGTCAACTTAAATGTTGACATCAAAGCACGATGAGTTATCTTAGAACAGGCAATTGTGGGTAGCCATTTTTACTATGACTATTTCGTTGTTAGAGACGGTAAATCCTCTAATCGCTATGGTGGATGACGCCCAGTTGAGGCAGTCATTGACTCAAGCTTTCTGTGAAGCAACGGAGGCAGTAAGCAAGATTGATAATTTCTTTGCACTGGTTCCTACCCATCGTTGCTCCAAGTCATTTCTGGCTCATTTCTTTAACTCCTGGAAGGCGACTCACCTTAAGATGTTAGCGATCTATGGTCTATCTTGTCGCTTACAACGGCTGGCTTTCGCAAATTCCTCTTCAGTACGGGAACAGTTATTCATGGCGGGAGCCTTCAACGCTGAGACCAGTTATGAAGACCTCGGTTTAGACTATGGCGGTCAAACCCATGCTGAGCTTTATCACCGTTTGGCTGGGGGGTTTTTGGATGACGCTTCCTGGCAATTAGACCAGTATTGCTTACCGAAAGCCAGAGAGTTTAAACAATGGATTTATCAGAACATGGTGGTCAATGATATTCCCAAGGGATTGTTCACCAATATGTTTTCTGAGATCTATAACCACGGTGAGTATAGCATTGCCCTAAAGGCTTTTAGTGATCTCATTGATCGTCATTACTCCTTTTCTGCTGCAGAAAAAGAGCAAGCTTTGACCTATATCCACGCTCATGTGGCTGATGAGACGGAAGTGGATCACTTTTTGGTTGTGGTCAAAGCCTTGAATGCCTATTGTCAAGCCACAAACACATCTATTGATTACCAACAGGCTCAGAACTTATTTGTAGAATATTTGACTCGTTTAGGTAGTGTAATGGTAGACTTGACTAACATGATGACTCAATAAATTCATGCCAACGAATCCCTTATCTGCGCGTCTTAACCCAGAGCATCAGTACTGTTTTGAAACAGCTCAACAGGCGATTACGGCAATCCCAGCCTATCGACGAAGATTAGCTGACATTGCTAAGGTTCACTTGGACTTGGGAGAAGTGATTACCGATCAAGACTATCCCACAGAGGTGATGGTACTCCGGCCTCGGGACACCAAAGCTCCCCCCTTACTCTTAATTGGAGGGATGGGTCCAATACCGGGAGTATCGGGATTTGAGCAAGCCTGTGAAATATTTGATGATACGAGAGAAATTGTGTTATTACAGGCCTGTGCGCTGCCAAGTCGAACAGCAGTCATGACCTTAAAAAGGCAAGCTGGCAGCAAAACCTTGGTCAAAACCTTGGCCGAAGAGGAGTTAGTGGCGATGCTAGAGATGGCAATTCAAGTGGGAGTTGCACAATGTTATACACGCAATACTCCAATCCAAGTGATTGTCCTGTGTAATGCTGCCCATTACTTCCTTCCTTTTGCGTGGCAGAGGCTGCTGAACAATCATCCCCAGATTGCCATTAAACTCCAGTGGATTTCGTTAATTGAATCTGTGGTGAAGCATCTCACAGATGGGAATTGGCACCGACCGTTACTCCTATGCACCAGTGCCACGCGATGGGGACAGGTTTACGCCGATCCCCTTCAGGCCAATGGCATTGAGCTGATCGAACCAAGTGATGCTTTGCAGTTAACCCTGATGGACTGCATTTATCAGGGGGTAAAAGCCTCTAATCCTGATTTGACCTGTGAATTAGGGGAACGCTTCTTTGTTGACCTGCTCAAAACCCAACCCGACCCGGACTGTATCATCCCAGGCTGTAGCGAAATTCCCTGTTTGCTGGAGTCGCTGCAAGGAACAAGTAAAGGGGCAGTGCAGCAGTTTTTGTCGGCGCTCGAGGTGATTAATCCGGTTCAACTTGCTTTGAACCGTGCTGCTGAAACCCTTCAGCCGATGGCAGCAATTAAACTGAGCATCTAACGAGACAGGTTCTATCTTTTAACAGATCAGTCCAAACCACATTAGCTCAAATACTTAAGCTCAAACACTTAGCTCAAACACCTAAGCTCAAACGATGAATCCCTCTGTAAAACCCCTGACCCCTCTCGACAACGATAGTCTAAACCAGATCTTTGAGCCTTTCCCCTTAGAACATGTGGAACGGTCAATTGTAGAGCAATTTGAACAACAGGTTTCACGTCATGGGAATCGTCTTGCCATCGGTTTTCCAGGACAAGAGCTAACCTACAACGCCTTAAACCAATGGGCTAACCGGATTGCACGAGCGGTTTTAACCAAGCTTGGGGCTGGGTCTGAACCGGTTGCTCTGTTATTTGAGACCGGACCAAGCATGATTGCAGGGATGTTGGGGGTACTCAAGGCCGGGAAATTTTATGTTCCCTTAGATATATCGTTGCCAGAGTCTCGCCAACGCCTGATTCTTAACGACTCAAAGGCTAGGTTAATTTTAAGCGATCGCTACCATCTGGATGCTTCAGGGTTTGAGCAGAGGATTTTGAGCCAAGATGTTTTGAGCCAAGATATTTTAAGGATTGACAGCCTAGAACCAGGGATTTCAGATGAGAACTTAGAGATTAACTGTGATCCTGACGACCTGGCTTATATTCTTTACACTTCCGGTTCTACAGGACGCCCCAAGGGTGTGCTCCAAAACCATCGCTATGTCCTGAATCTATGCCGCAACTATACCAACAGCGGTAAGATTAGCTTTAGCGATCGCTTTTCACTGTTGTACTCAGCTGCCTTTGGTGGTGCAGTGCGAGATATTTATTGTGCACTGTTGAATGGAGCAGCCCTATTCCCCCTCGATGTCAAGCAAATTGGCTTACATCAGTTAGGTCGATGGTTGCGAGATAATGAGATCACCGTTATGTTTGCGGTGGCGACATTGTTTCGTCACTTTGTTTCAACATTGGATGGGCTGGGAAATTTTCCCAAGTTACGACTAATCCAAATTGGCAGCGAAACGGTTTACCGACAGGATGCCGAACTTTTCGTTGAAAACTTTTCCGACCAATGCACCTTAATGGTGAATCTTGGAGGTACAGAGATTAGTCCAGTGCGACAATTTCCCATTACTAAAGAAACCGTGCTCACTGGTCCGACCGTGCCTGCGGGCTATGGCGTTGAGGGGACGGATGTTTTGCTATGGGATGAATCGGGGCAGGAGGTACCTCCGGGAGAGGTTGGTGAAATTGTGGTTCGTTCTCGCCAAGTAGCCTTGGGATACTGGCAACAGCCTGAGCGAACCGAGCAAGTGTTTATCACAGATGGCGAGCACCGATATTTCAAAACCGGAGATTTGGGTCGGTTATTACCGGATGGTTGTTTGCTCCACCTGGGTCGTAAAGATTTTCAGGTCAAGATCCGAGGTTATCGGGTTGAAACCAGTGAAGTGGAAGCCAGTTTGTTGAACTTAGACGCTGTTAAAGAGGCGGTTGTAGTAGCCCAGACAGAAGCAGGGGGAGCAGTGGGCGATCAACAGCTAGTAGCTTATCTGACTCCGGTAAATTCCCAAAATAGACTGACAGCCAACGAATTAAAAGCTGCTTTGGGAGACAAATTACCCAGTTACATGGTTCCAGCTGGCTTTATTTGGCTAGAGTCATTACCGTTAACTGTAACTGGTAAAATTGACCGACGGGCTTTACCAAAACCGGAATCAATTCTATCAACATCTCAATTAGAATTAAACGTTATTGCTCCCCGCACCGCAACAGAAGAAAGCTTAGTCAAAATTTGGTCGGAAGTCCTAAAAATTGAGCCGATTGGCATTGAGAATAATTTCTTTGAATTAGGAGGACACTCCCTTGATGCCAGCCAAGTTGTGGCTCGTATTTCTAATAGACTAGGCATTGAAGTGCCATTAAAGCAGATTTTTGAAACACCAACAATTAGCCTGCTTTCAAATTACCTAGAATCTGTAAATACTAGCACTTGTAGCACTGGTGACTATCCATTAGTCCCCACTCCCAGGGCAAAAGAGGCAGACATTCCTCTATCCTTAACCCAACAGGGTCTCTGGTTTCTGGCTCAACTGGAAGACAATCGTGCTGCCTATAACTTGGTCAGAGCGTTTGTGATTACCGGGTCATTAGATAGAACGAGTTTAGAAAATGCGATCGCAACCCTGATAGACCGCCACGAAATCCTACGAACGACATTTGAAGCTCGTGAGGGCATGCCTTTCGGTGTGATTGCCCCACACATTCGGTTACCCTTGTCTATTGTAGACTTGTCCACTGAGGGGTTCGATGGGATTGAGGAAGTGATTCTCCAAGAACAAAATCGCCCCTTCGATGTAACTGTTGGCCCTCTGCTGCGATTTACGCTAATTTGCAATTCACGGGAAAAGCAAATTTTACTACTGACCATGCACCACATCATTAGTGATGACTGGTCAATACAAGTTTTGCTCAGAGAACTCTCATCCCTTTACAAAGCTGGTTTAACCCAGACACCGCCATCGTTACCGGCTCTGCCCATTCAGTATGTTGATTATGCAGCTTGGCAACGCCAACGCTTCACTGGAGAGTTTAGAGATAGCCAAATTAAATACTGGCAAGAGCAATTAGCAGATGCTACCCCAGTACTTAACCTCCCCCTGGATCGTCCCCGCACAACTCAACCCTTCAAATCTGGCCGGGTGCCATTTCACCTCAATGGGGATTTAACTCAAAAACTCAATGTCTTAAGCCAGGGTAAGGCAACAACCCTATTCATTACCCTGTTTGCGGCCTTTTCCGGTTTTCTGTCTCGCTATTGCCATCAAGACGATATTCTGGTGGGGACTCCCATCGCCAACCGCAACCCAGCCATAACAGAGGCATTGATTGGCTTTTTCGTTAATACCTTAGTCTTGCGCACTCGACCGAACCAACAGCATACCTTCGATGAATTACTTTCCCAGGTTCGTCAAATAGCCTTAGACGCTTATGCCCATGCTGATGTCCCGTTCGACCTGCTGGTAGAGCAACTGAAACCGGAACGGCTGCCAGGGGTTAGTCCCCTATTTCAGGTGATGTTTACCTTGCAAAATTTCCCGAAGGAAACCCTAGAGTTGCCAGGGCTGACTGTCAGTGCGAAGTCTTTAGACAAACCCACTGCTGGGGCTACCTTTGATTTAACCTTATCCCTGACCGAAAGCAATACAGAACTGATTGGCGCTTTTGAATACAATGCCAACCTGTTTGATCACGCAACAATTGAGCGGATGGCCAGAAATTTCCAAATTTTTGTAGAGGGGATAACTGGTGACCCAGAACAAACCATTGCTCAATTACCCATTTTGAGTGCTGCTGAACGACAGCAATTGTTAGTGGAGTGGAATCAGACTCAAACCGATTATCCTCGTCATGCCTGCGTTCACCAGTTATTTGAAACTATTGTCGAAAAAACACCAGATGCAGTAGCAGTGGTGTTGAATGAACAAACCTTAACCTATCAGGAGTTGAATCAGCAGGCCAACCAACTCGCCCATTACTTGCTTTCTTTGGGGGTTGGTCAACAGAGTTTGGTCGGGGTTTGTTTGGAGCGATCGCCTCATCTAATCATCGCCCTGTTAGCAATTCTCAAAGCCGGTGGAGCCTACCTGCCCCTCGACCCTACTTATCCTCCTGAGCGACTGGCTTTCATGGTAGAGAATGCTGGTATTCAGGTAATCGTGACTGAAACGGGTGTGAGTGATAGATTACCACAGGTAGCCCATTCTGTCAATCTGGATATCGACGGTAAGACGATTGCAGCCCATCCCAAAGAGAATTTGGACGCCCCCGCTACGGCCACATCTTTGGCCTACGTCATGTATACCTCCGGCTCCACAGGACAACCAAAAGGGGTCAGCGTCACCCATCGCAATATTGTGCGGCTGGTGAAGAATACCAACTATGCCCAATTTACCACCCATGATGTGGTTCTCCAGTTAGCCTCAGTTTCTTTTGATGCTGCCACATGGGAAATCTGGGGCAGTTTGCTCAATGGCTCCCGTCTGGTTCTGTTCCCAGAAGCGAAACCGTCCTTAGAAGCCTTGGGGCAAGTGATTGGGGAATATCAGGTCACAGCCCTATGGTTGACAGCTGGATTGTTTCACTTGATGGTAGATGAGCGGTTGGAAGATTTACAATCTCTACGTCTACTGATGGCTGGTGGAGATGTGTTGTCTGTGTCCCATGTGCTCAAATGTTGTCAAGCTTTACCTGATTGTCAATTCATTAATGGTTATGGTCCGACGGAGAACACCACCTTTACCTGTTGCTACCCAGTGGTGCCGGGTGAGAGCCTGCAAAACATCGGTCAATCCATTCCCATCGGTCGTCCCATTGCCAATACCCGAGTCTACATCTTAGATGGGCAGCAACAACCAGTGCCCATTGGAGTGGCGGGGGAACTGTATGCCGGGGGTGATGGAGTGGCCAGGGGCTATCTCAATCGTCGGGAGCTCAACCCAGAACGTTTTATTGCCAGTCCTTTCGATCAGGGTGAGATTCTTTACAAGACCGGGGATAAGGTACGGTATTTGCCCGATGGCAATATTGAGTTTATCGGTCGCATTGACTATCAAGTTAAAATCCGAGGCTTTCGGATTGAGCTAGGGGAAATTGAAGCGGTCTTATCTCAACATCATCAGGTAAGCCAATCCCTGGTTATGGTAAGACAAGACGGTTCTGGGGATAAATCCCTGGTGGCCTATGTCAAGGGCAGTCAACAGCAGGCATTTAGTTCTGAACTACGGCATTTTCTTCAACAAAAGCTGCCGGATTATATGGTGCCTAATGCCATTGTTTGCCTGGATAGCTTTCCCTTAACCCCTAATGGTAAGGTGGATCGCCGTAGGTTACCTGCTCCTGATTTTGAACAAGAGCGCTCGACAGATTTTGTGGCTCCTCGCACCCCGGCTGAAACAGTGATCGCTAATATCTTAGCTACGGTATTAGGGCTTGAACGGGTGGGTATCCACGATAATTTCTTTGCCCTCGGGGGTCATTCACTGCTAGCGACCCAAGTTATCTCTCGTATCCGTCAGAGTTTTGGGGTTGAGCTACCCCTCAAGGTCATGTTTGAGCAGCCAACCTTGGTAGGACTAGCTCAAGCAGTGGATTTAGCTGTGAAGGATACAAGGGTCCCCTTACCTGCCATTGAACCGATTGCCCGCACAGAACCTATACCCCTATCCTTTGCCCAACAACGGCTTTGGTTTCTAGATCGACTCGAAGGTGCTAGTCCTAGCTATAATATTCCGAGCGCTTACAAGTTAGAAGGTAACTTAAATCGAGTAGCTTTGGAGCGAAGTTTACAAACAATTGTCCAGCGCCATGAAAACTTGCGCACTATCTTCAAAGTCGGTAGTCATGGAGTTCCTTTTCAGGACATTAGCGATACAGTTACAATAACTTTGCCAGTCATTGAGCTGACAAGTGGAGAACAACAAAGCCAGGTTCAAGACTTAATTAAAGCAGAAGCTCAACAATCCTTCGATCTTGCCCAAGATCGACTCATTAGGTTTAAACTGCTACAACTATCTCCTACTGACCATATATTACTGGTAACCATGCACCACATCATCTCCGATGGCTGGTCAATGGGAGTATTTTGGGGCGAGTTATGCCAACTTTACCAGGCATTTTGTGAAGGTGAGGAGGCATCCTTACCACCATTGACAATTCAGTATGGAGACTTTGCCTATTGGCAACGCCAATGGTTAGCCCAGCAGGTTCTAGAAACTCAACTAGACTACTGGAAACAGCAACTGGCTGGGATTCCACCCTTATTAGAACTGCCCACAGATTATCCTCGACCGGCAAGGCAAACCTTCGGAGGCAGTCGGGAGCGTTTTCAGTTGGATGCTAGCCTGACCCAAAAGTTGAAAGAATTGAGTCAAAAAGCCGGGGTGACGCTGTTCATGACTTTGTTAGCAGCGTTTGATGTATTGCTCTGTCGCTACTCTGGGCAAACAGACATTGTGGTGGGGTCTGCCATTGCTAACCGTAATCAGGCGGAAATAGAACCCCTGATTGGCTTTTTTGTCAACACCTTAGTGTTGCGCTCAGACCTATCAGGAAATCGGAGCTTCGAGGATCTACTCACTCAAGTCCGAAAAACCACATTAGAAGCATATACTCATCAAGACTTACCCTTTGAGAAATTAGTAGAGGAGTTACAGCCAGAACGTCGTCTTGATCACCATCCTCTAGTTCAGGTAGTGTTTGCCCTGCAAAATGCACCGAGAACCGATTTAGATTTGCCTAGCTTGAAAGCAGAAACTCTGGAATTGGATACCGGAGCAACCCGTGAGTTCGATCTAGAGCTTCACCTTTGGGATGATCCGGAGGGTTTATCAGGACTTTGCGTGTACAGCAGTGATTTATTCAACACAGAAACAATTCAACGGATGTTGGGGCATTTCCAGACCCTATTGCAAGCTGTTGTAGCTGACAGCAGTCAAGCCATTGGTGAACTTCCTCTGCTCACCCCCGCTGAACGACAGCAATTGTTAGTGGAGTGGAATCAGACCCAAACCGATTATCCTCGTCATGCCTGCGTTCACCAGTTATTTGAAGCCCAAGCCCAAAACACCCCAGATGCAATAGCGGTGGTCTGGAACGAACAAACCTTAACCTATCGGGAATTGAATCAGCAGGCCAACCAACTGGCCCATTACTTGCAAAGCTTGGGTATTGGTCCAGAGAGTTTGGTGGGGGTTTGTTTAGAGCGATCGCCCAACCTAATCATTGCCCTGTTAGCAATTCTCAAAGCAGGTGGAGCGTACCTTCCCCTCGACCCAACTTATCCTCCCCAGCGACTGGCTTTCATGGTAGAGAATGCTGGTATTCAGGTAATACTCACCGAAACGAGTCTGAGGGAAAATCTCCCACAGGTGGCCGATTCTGTCAATCTCGATACCCACGGTAAGACGATTGCAGCCCATCTTTTAGAGAATTTAAAATCACCCGCTACGGCCACATCTTTGGCTTACGTCATGTATACCTCCGGGTCTACAGGACAACCGAAAGGGGTCAGGGTTACCCATCGCAATATTGTGCGGCTGGTGAAGAATACCAACTATGTGAAACTAGGAGCGTCTGACCGTATTGCCCAAGCCTCCAATGTAGCCTTCGATGCTGCTACCTTTGAGATTTGGGGCGCACTCCTCAATGGAGGACAACTAATTGGTATTCCCAAAGACACTCTGCTATCAGCTAATGATTTACACAAGCACTTACGCCAGCATGGAATCACTACCCTGTTTCTGACCACGGCTTTATTCAATCAGTTAGTTAATGAGTTGCCAGACATTTTTGCTGGTCTGAGAACCGTCTTATTCGGGGGAGAAGCGGTCGATCCCACACCGGTAAGAGCCGCCTTGGCAGCAGATCCCCCAAATAGACTTCTCCATGTCTACGGCCCTACTGAAAACACGACTTTTTCCCTATGGTATCCCGTAGAAACCCTGCCAAAAGAAGCGACAACTATTCCCATTGGTCAGCCAATTGCCAATACCCAGGTCTACATTCTCGATCACCATCAACAACCCGTTCCCATCGGCCTAACTGGGGAGCTTTATCTGGGGGGCGATGGATTGGCCAGGGGTTATTGGAATCGTCCCGCCCTGACCGCAGAACGATTTATCTCAAGTCCTTTTGTAGAAGGCGAGCACCTATACAAAACTGGCGATAAGGCACGCTATTTACCCGATGGCAATATTGAGTTTATCGGACGGATCGATCATCAAGTTAAAATTCGTGGTTTCCGGATTGAACTTGGAGAAATTGAGGCCACTTTAGGACAACACCCTGCCATTGCTCAAAATGTTGTTTCCCTTCATCACAACCAATCTGGCGATAAAAGTCTGATTGCTTATTTAGCAATTAACTGGACTCGACAAGACATTTCCCAGTTAATTGCTCAAGCAGAGACTGAACTTTTAGAAGAATGGCAAAATCTCTACGAACAAGTCTACGAGTCAAAGCATGACCATCTAGAGTTGGATTTCAATATTTTGGGATGGAATAGTAGTTATTCCGGCCAACCTATCCCATCCATTGAAATGCGGGAGTGGCTTGAGACTACTGTGGCACGGATTAATACGGCTCGTCCTCAGTCGGTTCTAGAAATTGGCTGTGGAACTGGGTTGCTCATTAATCAGATTGCACCAAACTGTAAGCGCTATCATGGCACCGATTACTCTAGTGCAGTTTTAGACCATACTAAACGCCTGCAACAAGGGAAACCGTCTTTAGCCCATGTGGTTTTACACCATAAGTTAGCCCATGATTTTGAGGGAATTCCTCAAGGAGCATTTGATACAGTTATTCTTAACTCGATCGTGCAGTACTTTCCCAGTATTGATTATCTTTTAACAATTTTAGAAGGTGCGATCAATGCCCTTGACCCTAACACTAACAGTCGAATTTTTGTCGGAGATGTGCGCAATGGCTCTTTGTTGGATGCTTTCCACACTTTAGTCCAATTTATACAAGCTGAACAGGGGATGACCTTAGAACAGTTACAAGGTCATCGGCAGCGTAGTCTTCGTGCAGAAGAGGAGCTGGTGATTACTCCAAGCTTTTTCGTGGCCTTACCGCACTATTTTCCACAGATCAGCCATGTGGAGATTCAACCAAAACGAGGGAAATTCCACAATGAATTGACACAATTTCGCTATGATGTCACCCTCCACATCGAAGCTATTGGGGCACAGGGAGAGGAGAGTAACAGGGGAGTGTCAGAGTCTGTTCGGGCAAAAACTGGGCACATGGACATTCCTTGGCAAGATTGGCAGAGGGATTCTGTCACTTTAGCTAAAGTTCGTCGCACCTTAGCTCAACAACGTCCAGAATCTTTGGGCATTCTTCGTATCCCTAATGCACGAGTTCAAGAAGCTTTAAAGATTCAACAGTGCTTGGATGATCCTACACCTGAACTAAAAACTGTTGAACATCTGCGGCAATACCTGTCTCCCCAGAACTCTGGGGGAATTGAACCTGATCTATTCTGGGAATTGGGTGAGGAACTAGGATACGAAGTCCGATTGAGTTGGTGGGAAGCCAGTGCTACCGGATGTTATGATGTGGCCTTTATTCGTCAGAATCTTGCCACTACAGCTCCAAAAATCGCCTTTTGGCAATCACAGCAAATGGGTGTGGTTCGGTGGCATGACTATGGCAATATCCCTTTGCAAGGTAAGGTAACTGACAAACTACTGCCTCAAGTCCGTCAGTTTTTGCAAGGGAAATTGCCGGAGTATATGGTGCCTCAGCAATTGATTGTTCTGGAGCATCTACCCTTAACCCCCAATGGCAAGGTCGATCGCCGTGCATTGCCAGCGCCAGAAACAATAGATTTGCCAAGAAACACAAGCTTTGTTGCACCCACTACCCCCACCCAAGAACTATTAGCCACGATTTGGACTGATGTTTTAAAGATCGAGCACATCGGTCTTGAGGACAACTTCTTTGAGCTGGGGGGGCATTCCCTACTAGCAACCCAAGTTATCTCTCGTATCCGTCACAGCTTCGGGGTTGAGCTACCCCTCAAGGTCATGTTTGAGCAGCCAACCTTGGTAGGACTAGCTCAAGCAGTGGACTTCGCTGTGAAGGATACAAGGGTCCCCTTACCTGCCATTGAACCGATTCCACGCACAGAACCTCTACCCCTGTCCTTTGCCCAACAACGGCTTTGGTTTCTCCATCAACTCCAAGGTGCTAGCTCTAGCTATAACATGTTCAGTGCTTGCCAGTTAGAAGGAAACCTAGACCAAGTAGCCTTGGAGAGGAGTTTACAAGCAATCGTCCAACGCCATGAGAGCCTACGCACTATCTTTAAGGTCGATAGTAATGAAGTTCCCTATCAGTACATTACCGATACGGTCACAGTCACCTTGCCAGTGATGGAGCTGACCAGTGCAGAACAAGATACCGAGGTTAAACACTTAATTCAAGCAGAGGCTCAACAATCCTTTGACCTGACCAAAGACAGACTTATTCGCTTCAAACTGCTGCAACTATCCCCTACTGACCATGTGTTACTGGTAACCATGCACCACATCATCTCAGATGGTTGGTCCATCGGAGTATTTCGGCGGGAATTAGCCCAACTTTACCAGGCATTCTGTGAGGGTCATGCTTCCCCCTTGACCCCTTTGACCATTCAGTATGGAGACTTTGCCTATTGGCAACGCCAATGGTTAGCCCAGCAGGTTCTAGACACTCAAATCAACTACTGGAAACAGCAACTGGCTGGGATTCCACCCTTATTAGAACTGCCTACGGATTATGCTCGACCGGCAATGCAAACCTTCCGAGGCAGTCGGGAACGTTTTGAGTTGGATGCCAACCTCACCCAAAAGCTGAAAGAATTAAGTCAAAAAGCCGGGGTTACCCTGTTCATGACTTTGTTAGCAGCGTTCGATGTATTGCTCTGTCGCTACTCTGGGCAAACAGATATTGTAGTAGGGTCTCCCATTGCTAACCGTAATCAAGGGGAAATAGAACCCCTGATTGGCTTTTTTGTCAACACCTTAGTCTTGCGCTCAGACCTATCAGGCAATCCGAGCTTCCTTGATTTACTCACTCAAGTCCGAACAACCACCTTGGACGCTTATACTCATCAAGACTTACCCTTTGAGAAGTTAGTAGAGGAATTACAGCCCGAACGTAGCCTTAATCATCATCCTCTAGTTCAGGTAGTATTTGCCCTTCAAAATGCACCGATAACGGATTTAGCACTGTCTGGCTTGAAGGCAGAAGCGATCAAATTGGAGGTGACAACAACCCGTGAATTTGATTTAGAACTTCACCTGTTCGAGAGTGAGCAGGGTCTGTCAGGATTGTGTGTTTACAGCACCGATTTATTCAAACCAGAAACCATCCAACGGATGTTGGGGCATTTCCAGACCCTATTGCAAGGTGTTATAGCTGACAGCAGTCAAGCTATTGGTGAACTTCCTCTGCTCACCCCCGCCGAACGACAACAATTGTTAGTGGAGTGGAATCAGACCCAAACCAATTATCCTCGTAATACCTGCGTTCACCAGTTATTTGAAGCTATTGTCCAAAACACCCCAGATGCAGTAGCAGTGGTTTTGGCAGACCAAACCTTAACCTATCAGGAGTTGAATCAAAAGGCTAACCAACTGGCCTATTACTTGCAAACCTTGGGGGTTGGTTCAGAGAGTTTGGTGGGGGTTTGTTTAGAGCGATCGCTTAATCTAATCATCGCCCTGTTAGCAATTCTCAAAGCAGGTGGAGCGTACCTTCCCCTGGATCCCACTTATCCCCCTGAGCGGCTAGCTTTCATGGTAGAGAATGCTGGTTTGAAGGTAATCCTGACCGAAACGGGTGTGAGTCAGAGCTTACCACAGGTAGCCCATTCTGTCAATCTGGATATCGACGGTAAGACGATTGCAGCCCATCCCACAGAGAATTTAAACGCCCCCGCCACAGCGACATCTTTGGCTTACGTCATGTATACCTCCGGGTCCACAGGACAACCGAAAGGGGTCAGCATTACCCACCGGAATATTGTGCGGCTGGTGAAGAATACCAACTATGCCAAATTTACTGCCAATGATGTTGTTCTCCAAGTGGCATCGATTTCTTTTGATGCAGCCCCCTGGGAAATATGGGGAAGTTTGCTGAATGGGGCTTGTCTAGTTCTATTTCCAGAACAGCAACTGTCCTTGGAAGTCTTGGGGCAAGTCATGAGACAACATCAGGTCACAATTGTGCTGCTGACCACTGGGCTATTTCATTTGGTTGTGGACGAGGGGTTAGAGGATTTACACTCCTTGCGTTTACTAGTGACAGGTGGAGATGTATTGTCTGTATCCCATGGACATAAATTTCGTCAAGCCCTACCTCATTGCCAGCTCATTAATGCCTATGGTCCAACAGAGAACACAACCCTTACCTCTTACTACTCGGTGCCGACGGAAGCTTCATTGGAACAATCAATGCCCATCGGTCGCCCCGTTGCCAATACCCGAGTTTACATTTTAGATTCCCAACACCAACCAGTTCCCATCGGGGTAGTAGGGGAACTGTACACCGGCGGTGATGGAGTGGCCAGGGGCTATCTCAATCGTCGAGAACTGAACGCAGAACGGTTTATTGCCAGTCCTTTTCTAGAGGGTGAGATTCTTTACAAGACGGGGGATAAGGCACGCTATTTACCGGATGGCAATATTGAGTTTATCGGACGAATCGATAATCAAGTTAAGATCCGAGGCTTTCGGATTGAGCTGGGGGAAATTCAAGCGGTCTTATCTCAACATCCTATGGTCAACCAAGCCCTGGTTATGGTAAGACAAGATCGCCCAGGGGATAAATCCTTGGTTGCTTATGTGATCAGAAGTGAACAGCAGGCTAGTAGTGCTGAACTAAGGCATTTTCTTCAACAAAAGCTTCCGGATTATATGGTGCCCAATGCCATTGTCTTACTGGATAGCTTTCCCTTAACCCCCAATGGTAAAGTTGATCGTCGTGCTTTACCCATTCCCGATTTTGAACAAGAGCGCTCGACAGATTTTGTGGCTCCGAGTACCCCGGCTGAAACAATCATCGCCACTATCCTAGCTAGGGTATTAGGGCAAGAACAGGTGGGTATCCACGATAATTTCTTTGCCCTAGGGGGACATTCATTGCTGGCAACCAAGGTCATTTCTCGACTGCGGGAAGCGTTCGAGGTTGAATTACCGGTGAGGGCTATATTTGAATCGCCTACAGTTGCGGGTTTGGCCTCTCTAGTTACCCAAAGCCAACAAATCACTCCTGGATTGACTGTACCGGAAATTATACCAAGGGAGTCCGAAGGCCAACCCCTCCCCCTCTCTTTTGCCCAAGCCCGCCTTTGGTTTCTCAATCAGCTAGAAGGACAGCCTAACGCCACTTATAACATGCCGTTTGCCTTGGAAATTAAAGGTTTACTAGATGTGGGGGCCTTGGAGCGAGGACTTCAGGAAATTGTTCAACGCCATAGTATTCTGCGAACCCGCATTCAGGTTGTTAACGGCATTCCACTGCAAACAATCGATCCCTGTGCTGAGCTTAAGTTAGCTGTAGTGGAGCTAATACAGGACGGTAATCACCAACACAACCTCCAGAAATGGGCGACCGCAGAAGCTCAGAAACCCTTTGATCTCAAGCAGGATTGGCCAATCAGGGCTACTCTGTTGCAGTTATCCCCAGAAGACCATGCCCTATTCCTGACCCTACACCACATTGTCTCGGATGGCTGGTCCATGGGGCTGCTTTTACAGGAACTGTCAACCCTCTATAGCGCTTTTGTAGCTGGGCAACCGTCTCCCCTCCCAGCGTTGCAAATTCAGTACGTTGACTATGCTGCTTGGCAACGTGAGTGGCTGACAGGATCTGTGATTGAGCAACAAGGTGAGTACTGGAAACGGCAGTTAGCTGATGTATGCTCCCCGATCAATTTGCCCACAGACCGCCCCCGACCATCTGTACAACGTTTTCGGGGAGGGCACTTCCAGTTTCAGCTCGACACTGCTCTGTCCCAAAAGTTGCGAACCTTAGCCCGAGGGACTAATAGCACGTTGTTTATGACCTTGCTGGCTGCCTTTGCCGTCCTCCTCTCACGCTACAGCGGCCAGCAGGATATGCTCATTGGTACTCCTGTTGCCAATCGCCATCATGGTCAAACCGAATCCCTGATTGGCTTCTTTGTTAATACTTTAGTGCTACGTACTCGAACTGAAGGTAATCCCAGTTTTAGAGAACTGCTTGGGCAGGTGCGTCAGGTGGCTCTGTCTGCCTATAGTCATCAGGATATTCCTTTTGAAAAAGTGGTGGAAATTCTGCAACCAGAACGTTCCCTGAGTCATAGTCCCTTGTTTCAGGTCATGTTTCAGTTAGAGCAAAGACCCACTTATGAGCAGTTTTCCAACTTAACCCTCACCCCCATTAAACAGGATCTGCAAATCGCCCAGTTCGATCTAACGTTATCAATGATAGATACCCCGTCAGAGTTAATTGGATACTGGGAATACAACAGTGATCTGTTTGACTGGGAGACTATTGTTCGGATCGCTAGTAATTTTAAAACCTTACTAGCTGGGATTGTGGCTAATCCAGAGGAACGGGTTGAGCAGTTACCGTTACTGAGTACCAACGAGGGCCAGCAGTTGTTGGTGGGGTGGAATAACACCAGGGTAGACTATCCCCAAGACCATTGCATTCATAAGCTATTTGAAACACAGGCAGAGCGGACACCAGAGGCTGTGGCAGTAGTCTTTGCCGGTGAGCAGTTGACTTATCAAGAGTTGAATGCCGGTGCCAATCAGTTAGCCCACTATCTCCAAGGCTTGGGGGTAAAGCCTGAGACCTTGGTGGGCATTTGTGTGGAGCGTTCTATAGAGATGGTGGTGGGCTTGTTGGGGATTCTTAAAGCAGGAGGGGCTTATGTGACCCTCGATCCTGATTATCCTACAGCTCGACTGACTTATATGCTGGAAGATTCAGGAATTGCTGTTTTGCTCACTCACAAAGCGTTACGGGCAAGATTGCCCGAATCTCAGGTAAAAGTCGTTTATTTGGATGCAGATTGGTCAGCGATCGCCCAGCAAGATACCGTTGCACCTTCTGTCAATATCCAACCCCAACACCTTGCCTATGTGATTTATACATCTGGGTCTACTGGTCAACCTAAGGGAGTTTTAATCGAACATCAGGCCATTGCTAGCCATTGTTATGGCATTACAGAACATTATCAAGTAACCAGTCAGGATCGGTTTCTTCAATTTACCTCTTTCAGTTTTGACGCTGCCCTAGAAGAAATCTTCCCCCCTTTAATCAGTGGAGCCACCTTGGTGCTCAGAGACCCTGACCTGTGGACTGTGCCTGAGTTTCACCAGAAATTGATGGAGCTGGAACTGACATTTGTTAATCTCCCCCCCAGCTACTGGCACCAATGGTTACACTGGCAACAGCAAAATCCTCAAGATGCTCCCCCTCTACCTGATCTGCGACTAGTGGTTTCTGGTAGCGATGTGCTTCAACCAGAAACCATCAAACTTTGGCAACAACTGTGCCAACAAAATCCCTGGTTAGATTCAGTCGGCTTGCTCAATGCTTACGGTCCAACAGAAGCAACCATTACCACAACTACATTTGATATTGCTGGAGCCTTAAACACCGATAGCTCTATGCCACGAGTGCCTATTGGTCGTCCTTTGCCGAATCGAACTATCTATATCTTGGATAGTAATGGTAATCCTACCCCGATTGGCATTCCTGGAGAACTTCATATTGGTGGTATCGGTCTAGCCCGAGGATATTTGAATCGCCCGGAGCTAACCGTAGAAAAATTCATTCCCAATCCCTTCGGCGAAGGTCGTCTCTACAAGACAGGAGACTTGGCTCGCTACCGCCGGGATGGCAACATTGAATTCCTCGGTCGCATTGACCATCAAGTCAAAATCAGAGGCTTCCGTATCGAACTGGGGGAAATTGAATCCGTGCTCAGTGGCCACCAGCAGGTGCAGGAATGCGTGGTCATCCCCCGGGAAGATACCCCAGGGAACAAGCGCCTGGTAGCCTATGTAGTTGGGGATGATGATCTTGACATTAAGGCTCTCAAAGAGTATGCCAGACAGCACTTACCAGACTACATGGTTCCCAGTGTAGTGGTGCCCCTGACGTCATTACCCCTGTCTCTCAGTGGTAAGATAGACCGCAAAGCTTTACCTGCCCCTGATCCTGCCTTCAGCCACAGCAGTGAGTTCGTTGCACCTAAAACAGAGAGTCAAATTCGCATCGCTAGTCTTTTTGCCGAAATTCTCTCCCTGCACCCTGAAACGATTAGCCTTGATGATAGTTTCTTTGAGTTAGGTGGTCATTCTCTATTGGCTACTCAACTGATGTTTCGCATTCGTGAAGCCTTCGAGATTAATTTATCTCTAAGGGCATTGTTTGATTATCCCTCTGTTTCTGATTTGGCTAGTGCAATCGACCAAGCTTTAGTAACTGGAGACTATCAATCCCAGACTTGGGATTTAGAAGTAGAAGCTGCTTTAGATCCAGATATTCAGCCATCAACTGCGATCGCGCCAATCGTCAGTCCAATGGAACGAATTTTATTAACCGGTGCAACAGGTTTCTTGGGAATTCATTTACTTTCTGAACTCTTGACTACAACGGATGCTATTGTCTATTGTTTGGTTCGGGCTGATAATCGTGATGCTGGCAAAGAAAGACTGAAGAGCAAGTTAGAAGCAACTGGTTTATGGCGTGAGAATTTGACATCTCGAATTATTCCCATCATCGGAGATTTAGGAACCAGTCGTTTTGGACTCTCAGCAACTGAGTATAAGAATTTATGCCAAGACATTGATGTGGTTTATCACGTTGGAGCTAAGGTTCATCATCTGTGGTCTTATGCTCTTTTAAAAGATGCGAATGTTTTGGGAACCCAAGACGTGTTAAGACTGGCTAGTTTAGGAAAGATCAAACCTGTTCATTACGTTTCTACTCTATTCTCAACATCCCAAACTGACCAACCCATTCTCGAGTCAGCAACTACCAATCATTCTGATTTACCAAACGTAGGCTATGTTCAGACTAAGTGGGTAGGAGAACAGTTAGTTTGGGAAGCGAAAGAGCGCGGTTTGCCCATAACTATCTATCGACCGTCGAGGATTAGTGGTCACAGTCAAACCGGTTTCTCTAGTTTCGATGACTTACTCTCGCGACTGGTGAAAGGATGTATTCGACTCCAAAGTTTTCCTAACTGGAATGGTTTTTCAGAAAACCTCGTTCCAGTAGATTATGTCAGCCGAGCGATTGTTTGCCTGTCTCAACAAAACCGTTTATTTGGGAAGGCGTTCCATTTAATTAATCCACAATCCGTGCCTTTCAGGGAAATTTTTGAGTGGGTGCGCTCCCTGGGCTATAGCTTGGAAGAAATTGACTATACTGATTGGCGTTCCAAGTTAATCGAGGATATGGAAAATCCTCTCTACCCTTACTTACCCAACTTCCCGGAATCACCGTCAAACACAACAAACACAACAAACTTAATTGAGTACGATTGTCGCAATGTAGTTGATGGTTTAAAGGGAAGTGGTATCAAGTTACCGGAGGTTAATCAGGATTTATTTAAAACTTACCTCTGCTACTTTAGAGAAAGTGGTTTTTTGGAGAATTAACCTTCAAAGCCTTTAATGGAAAATGGAAAGAGCGTCTAGAGGATCCCTAGATTCCCCTTTTTAAATTCCAGTTTCCCTATTTTTCTATTCACCAATGAACCAAACTACTGATACCCAACAACAGACGGCTGATGATGGCAAGCCCAGCATCATCAGCGCCATCACTAAACGGTTTCCATCACTGCAAGGAATGGAAACATTTACTTTCATCTGGTTTGGCCAAGTTATTTCACTGATCGGTACCAGTCTGACCAGTTTTGCCCTCAGCATTTGGGTTTACCAGCAAACTGATTCTGTCACCCAATTTTCCTTACCCGTACTATCGGCGGCGATTCCTCCGATTTTAATTGGTCCAATTGCGGGAGTCTATGTCGATCGCTGGAGTCGTCGTTGGACGATGATTATTAGTGACTTCTCTGCCGGTTTGTGTACCTTGCTGGTGGCTTGGTTATACCTTAATGGTAGTCTGGAAATTTGGCATATCTGTCTAACAAATGTGCTTAGGTCTAGCTTCAGTACATTTCAAGGTTTAGCCTATTCTGCCGCAACCACTCTGCTGGTTCCCAAAGCTAATCTTGGCCGTGCTAGTGGTATGGTCTTCACGGGGCAAGCCATCTCAGATTTAGCAGCCCCTACCTTTGCGGTAACTCTACTTGCCATTATTCAGTTACCAGGGATTATCGCCATTGACTTTATTACCCTACTATTTGCCTTGGTAGCTCTATTGATAGTCAAATTTCCGGAGCTTTCAACTGGGACTGACGAGCAAACGGAACAGGAATCATTTTTACACAATTTAACCTATGGCTGGAACTATTTCGTGCAGCGACCAGGTCTTTTGGGATTGGTACTGTTGGTTGCTCTGTGTAATTTCCTAATTGGAGCCACTCAGGTTCTCGATATCCCATTAGTTCTTTCTTTTGCATCGGTAACAACCCTGGGAATTGTGGTCTCCTTCGCCAATGCTGGCATGGTTATTGGGGGCTTAATCATGACGATTTGGGGCGGCTGGCAGAATCAAATGACTACTGTTTTTATCAGTATGTTTGCTATTGGCCTGTGCGTACTTTTGGTAGGTCTTCGCCCCTCCGCTATTCTTCTGGCTTGTGCAAATTTTTCCATGCTACTAACTATTCCGATAGTCAATAGTGCTATTCAAGCTATTTACCAGCGCAAGGTAGCTCCAGAAGTCCAGGGCAGGGTGTTTGCATTTCGGAAATCAGTGGCTTTAGCAACGCTGCCTCTGTCTTATGTTATTGCAGGTCCATTAGCCGATCGCTTCTTTGAACCCTTAATGACTCAAGATAGTATTGTTGCAAAAACCATTGGCAGAGTAATCGGTACAGGTCCTGGTCGTGGTATTGGCCTAATGTTTATTTCCATGGGAGTCTTGACTATTTTGATGACTTGTATCGCTTACTTATTGCCTCGTTTACGATATTTGGAGGATGAATTACCTGATGCGATTGGGGATTAAGAATTGGTAAGGGGGAATTGTTTTTACTGCTCTAAGTGAGCTTTAGACTTTTAGGGAATAACCAAATTATGAGTGCAACCAATTTCTGCAACCATTGGTTGCAGTTTTTTCGTAAGCATTAAGCTAATGGGCTACGCCCACGCTTTTTACGCCTCTTGAGCAGTGTTGGGACAGCCTGTCCGAAAATTGTAACGGGCAAGATGCCCGTTCCACCCCTGATGCCCGTTCCACCCCTGATGCCCGTTCCACCCCTGATGCCCATTCCACCAAGATGCCCATTCCACCCACCGGGTCAAACAGCTTTTAGGAGATGCACCCATTTGTGCCACCAATGGTGACAGTTTTTCCGTAAGTACCAGTAAGCAAGTAGGATGGGCAGTGCTTGAGACAGATCAGATCAGCTTGCAAAGCGCGTAGGTAGACACTGCCCACCGACGATTAATCACAATGGTGCCAGATGTGAGTATAAACATTTCCACGATCACGAATTGTCTTATAAAACTATAGTGAATCAAGGTTTTATCCTAATAACTTACCCTTTAAATATTTATATTAAATTCCTTGATCGTTACCAGAGCGATTATTTTTCCAAGCTTATTTACTTTAAATAATTTCTGTGATCGGAATAGTTTCCTGATCTCCTTCTACTTCTATCGATTGATGCTGAATGTGCTGACGCAACACCTGATTAATCAAGGTTTGATAATTGCCTCCACCAGATAGATGTACCTGCTCACGAAACCACTCGATAACATCGTTATCTAAACAAATTGTGATCCGAGTCTTACCAGATGGCATCGGGTCAATCGCGCCACGCTTACCTTGACTAAAATCATACTCAGCTTCCATCTTCATCCCTCCAGATATTGTTTATGTTACGCTAATGGTGATCAATCGTTCCTCCTCAAATCGTTGCTCCTCAATTGTAATGGCCATTGGGTCAGAGATTATCTATTTTTATAGACATTTCCTCTAAAGCCAATCGTATAAATTTCTATATCTGCTAAGGTTAAATCAACGGTAAAAATCACTCTAATTTTACCAATACGCAATCGATAAAAGCCTTCCCAATTTCCTTTCATTTTCTTGATGTCTAGGTCGTTAAAAGGAATAATTGACTTATTTTCAATAGCATCAACAAGCTGCCTGAGTTGTTTGCGAATATTTGCGGTAGTTTCCTGATCAGCAGACTCTAAGAATTTAATCGCACTCTTGCGGAATTTAATGGTCATTTTTAATCCAATCTGTCAGATCAGTCACGTCTTCAGTTTCATAGTCTTGAGGTAAGCCAAAAGTGGTGTCAAGCTCTTGTTGCTCTTGATCACTAACGTCAGGCATTAACATATGACAGAGTAAGAGTCTTTCTTCTCTCAAAACTTCTCGGATGCTTTCTTTAATCAGTGTTTTTAAGTCTTGAGTTTCCATCGCTTTTGAATTAAAGGTTATTTTTTATAATTATAGCATTTTTTATACTAGGGAATAGGGAGTAGGGAGGTAAGCATTCAGCCGTCAGCGGTCAGCCGTCAGCTTTCCATAACTCAGCATTATTCGAATACTTACTTGGTTTTATTCAAAAGTTCCGTAGCTTCCTAATAGCCCATAAGCACATCAAGTAGCTTGCGCATAAGCTGATAGCTGATAGCTGATAGCTGAATGCTGAATGCTTACGTAGGGAGTAGGGAGTAAAGAAAAAAAAATAGCCGTAGAAATACTATCCACGACTATTTCAATTTCTTATGTCACAAAATTAGCAAACCTAACCTGCTCTGCTTGGCCAAAGGTCACGCTACAAAACCAGACCAAAACCTTGGCCAGGGGGGAAACCCCCCCCAGAAATTTAAGGTGTTATGGCAACAACCAATACTTGGTTATTGTAGTTATCACTTCCCCAGGAACATCAGTCGCTTCCAGAGGCGTCCATTCCGCAATCTCTGCATAGCCTAGGGCGTAAAGCATTTGCATACTATAAAGTACTGATTGACGAGAACCTTTCAGAGTGTGTTGAGCAGGTTGTTTCTTGAAGTTTTGGCTGAATTGTTGTGACATCATAAAAAATTTAATTTCGGTTTATATTGATTATTGTAATGATTATTATTTTAATTGTCAAGGGTTTTGAAAAGTTTTTTTTGGGAGTTTTAGGATTAATAAAAAATAAGCGTTCGCATAAGCGCGGAAGCTTTGCTTCATCGCGTAGCGTATCTTTCAGATAATCGCTTTTAAAAAATTAGCGATCGCATAAGCGCGGAAGGTTCGCGTGACTCGCGTAGGGTGACATGCAGGTCAATCGCATAAGCGCAGAAGGTTTACGTGACTCGCGTAGCGTCTCTTTCAGAAAATTGCTTTTTTTTACTAGTATTTTGTGATAGCGTTTATTGCATTTATGAGGTACGCTTATCAACCTCAAAGTCCCCCTTTTTAAGGGGGATTTAGGGGGATCATTTTTTACCTCATGGCAGAGAGAATAGCTATAACTAGTAATTTTAACGATAGCGCTGGGAGCAGTAGCTCCTAAAATAGATAAGGTTTAATAAGCGCGGAGATTGTAACGATAAAATATAAATTATTGATTTGCTATAATAACGTAAACTATCAGCTATCAGCTATCAGCTATCAGCTTATGCGCTATGGGCAGGATTGAGAAAAAAAAAGAAGCTAACGCTAATATTCGCCAACTTTTGACTGAGCGTTTAGCTCAAGCAGATATCATTTCTTTGGAAGTTGAATCTGCCAATAATCAACATCCTTGGATGGAATTTGCTGGTATGTATGCAAATAATCCTCTGTTTGATGAGGTGCTAGCAGATATAGCAGCCTATCGTGATGAAATTGATGGAGACATGGAAGACTATGATCGCCAAGTTGATGCCAAGGAGATAGTAAAGTGAGGTAAGGATATAACGCCAGACCAAAAGCTACCAATATGTACAGACTGTACTAGGATCTGGTTTCACCGACTTCATCGTTTTGCCCTGATCGTAGTCAAAGGTTCTCTCACAAAAGCCACTTTCACTCTCGAACGCACAATTCAAAACAGTTTTATAATTTTTGCGATGATGATTGTCTATAACATCAAATTTACCCATTAAGTTGTCTCGATAAAATGAAACTAGATAGGCATAGGGCAAATGCTGGTATCCTTCACGTTTAAATGGGACACAAGGAACTTTATCATAAACATTTTGGATACGAATAGTTCGTGTCTCCGGATTTTGTTGCGGTGCCTGTTGTTGATAAAATTCTACAAATGCTTGGTTGCCTACACGAGGGGAAGCATAGTTGTAGCTTGCAGACTTGATATCTGGTCTAGACAACGCCATATCAAGTGTGAAGAAAGTGCTCAGTGTAGAGCCTAAACTATGGCCAGTAATATACAGAGTATCGATCGGTTTTTCAGATGCTTGATATTTATCAACTAGGGCAAACACTTGATTCTGCATCGAGGGTGTGTTCCCATCACTATTGGAATAGATATGGTAGAAACCTGATTCAACCCTAAGGTCAGATGGCACTACAACATCTTCCTGATAAGGTAAAAATTTTGTATGATTAACACCAAAATTATCTATTATATCCTCTGTCGAAGAAGTACCTCTAAAAGCAAATATATAAGTGTAAGGAGACTGCTGAGATCGAAACACTAGACCATAACACTCAACAGTTTTGTATTTATTAAAAATCGCATCAACACCAGTCCAGTAGTCTACAAAATCATAACCATCCGGTGGAGACACCTCAAGACACTCAGCAGGGTTTTGCTTATCAAAAGCATCATAAGTTAGACCGCTTGCTTGCGCTAAAACGATCGCCCTAGTGGAATCAAGGTCAGCAGTTGTGAGGTAAGTAATTGTCTTATCCATCACGCATGCTTTCATTAGGATTGCTATATATAGCAATCCTATCTGATTTGCGAAAGAAATGGTCTGCTTTAAGGCAGGAAGCAAACGGCATATGGCAGAAGGGAAGGGAGAAAGCACCAGTTTTTAACAATTCCAGTGATTTTACAAATACATTACATAATTTAGGATTGCTATATAGGCTCCCTCCCCACTAGCAAGGATGAAGCCCATGGCATTACCGTCGAGTCTTTTAAACTCTTGTCATGTAATTATTTTTTTCACAAAAGTCCATACAATTAATTGCTGCCTCAGAATTAGCAACAGAGGGATGCACGGTACATTTAAGACGATAATCACCAGTAAAAAACTGACAGTTAGAACAGGGAATTTGATGCAGTCGTTTGGCAACAGCAAAACTTTCTCGGACTGCTGACAAAACGGTCCAAGCTAGAATCATCATTAGCCCCCAAGCCAAACAAAAGCAAATCAGGTCTAGATAAGGCTGGAGGGCATAGATCAGTACGTAAAGGAGTTGAAACACAATTTAATAGACTTCGCGGCAGTTGTCGAGAACAGCGGATCTGGGAACAGCGGATCTGGGAACAGGGAGCAGGGAGCAGGGAGCAGGGAGCAGGGAGCAGGGAGCAGGGAGCAGAGAAGAGGGAAGAGGTAAATTTTTTTTGTACCTCATAACTATGAGAAACGCTATAATCTTTTCTCCGAATAACTAAAAGGGAATATCATCTAAATCTTGTTGATGACTAGGGCTACCAGAGGTTGGGTTTTGAGGAGATGAAGACCCAAAAGAAGACTCAAAACTTTGCTCAGTATTTTGTTCAGTGCTGGTATAAGCAAAATCTTGTTCGGTATTGTTGGGATAAGAAACTGATGACGACATCCGATGTTGATCCATCGATACAACCTTATCATAGGTTTGGGGAGAGGATGGTTCTGGGGTACGCTGGAAAGTTCTATCCGATGCCATGACTTGTGGCTCGAAGTGATCATCTGTTCCCAATTTGTGAATCCGGGAAACAGTCAATTCTGCCCGTTTTTCCTTGAATCCTTCTGGTCGCTCAATCACATTCATCCTTAAGCTACCTTCAATCACCACGCGATCGCCTGTGGAATAGTTTGTTTTAATTTCATTAGCCAAATATTCCCCCCAACCTACCACTTTTAAGGTTGATGGGGATTCCTCAGCCTTGACACTGGCGAATTGTACTAGCATCTGAGTCAGGGGTGTCTGATTCTCTGAGGTGTAACGCAGTTCTGGATCCTGAATAATTTGTGCCATTAAAATGCAGCTGTTCATCTCGTATCTCCCTTGTCCTTTCAGTGTTGACTCTTCATTATAGAACAAGCGTACCAATACTTTTGGCTTTTCTTTGAGTGAACTTAACCTACCAACAATTAACTACCAACAACGGCATAGCGGTGACTTTCCTGAAGTCTACAAACTCTCTGAGGAAAGCCACCGCTATGCCTGTTAACAGCCGATCAATCCGATTTATGACACGGCTGAAGGTTGCGCTTCTACACCTTGTTCTTGTTCAACGAATTCCTGAACATGGTTGCGATAATGCTTGAGGTTTTCCTCGGCCCAATCCCGGTCATCGCTGTTGGCAAAAATATGAACTAAGGGTTCGCCAGCATCGGGTAAAATCAACACCCAGTTATCATTTTGCGCGTTGATAATTTTAACTCCATCAACAAGTTCGAGCTGCTCACTGGGATGGGTTTCGACCAGATGACGCATCAGGCTACCCTTAACTGTCCAAGGACAACGCAGGGTAACGGTTTTGTACCATACCCGAGGAAGTTCGGCACGAATATCAGCAAGCGATCGCTCTTGGACTGTCAGCATCTCGATCAACTTGGCGATTCCAAACATGGCATCAAAGCCTGGATGTAGTTGGGGGAAAATAAAGCCCATATCCCAACTGCCTCCCAATACCACATTGGGGTTGCTTTGAGAAGCTTCCATCAGTGCTGTGGGGTTAGCTTTGGTGCGGATCACCTTGCCATCATGGCGTCGGGCAATTTGTTCCACCGCACTTGATGTCTGCACTGGAACCACCACAGTTCCCCTGGGATTAGAGGTTAACATAATATTGACCATCAGTGCAGTCAATACCTCACCTCGAATCGACATTCCCGATTCATCCACCAAAATAAACTGTTCCCCATTAGCAGAGACCTGCACGCCAAAATTGGCTTTTAGGGCTTCGACCACCTGACCCAGCTGATTGAGCAAACTCTCTCGTTCTTCTGTGGAGATAGCTGTTTGTTTCAAACTGGCATTGAGGACTACTGCATCAGCGCCAAATTTCGCTAACAGTCGGGGTAACACCGCACCAGACACGGCATAAGCATAGTCAATAACTACCTTAGAACCACTGTTGCGAATTGCCTCTACATTGAGATGCTTCTCAAAAGCAGTACCGTAGATATCGATTAACTGGATCGGGTAGTTAACATTACCGATATCATTGATCTGGACTCGTCTTAGGTCTTCTTTGAAGTAAGCCCCCTCAATTTTTTTCTCTTTACCCTTGCTGATATTAATTCCCTTGGCATCAATAACTTCGATCAGGATATGATCTGGTCGGTCAGGATGCACTCGCACATGGATACCCCCCTCAACCCCTAGGGTTGGTATCACGGTTCGAGCCACAGGAATTGCAGTTGCATCTAGGTTCTGGACATCGACACCCACAGACATCAATCCCCCAATCAAAGACCGGGTCACCATGCGACAGATACTACGCTGGTCACGGGAGAGTGATACTTGGGAGCCTAGTTTTAAGGTAGACCCATAAGCCGCTCCCAACTTAACGGCAAATTCCGGAGTAATATCGATGTTGGCTAAGCCTTGGACACCCCGCTGACCAAAAAGATTCCGTTGGGCAGTGTTGCCCCAAATTAAATTGATATTCAATGTTGCACCTGATTCTATAGTTTTATTTGGCCAAACCCTTACAGTGGGACTAATTTGAGCTTCTTCTCCGACTTTAGACAGGGAACCGACAACGGCACTTTCCAAAACCTGAGCACGACGATCTACCCGGGTTCCCCTGGAAATGGTGCAGGCACTCAGATTAACTTCTTCACCAATCAACGCTCCATTCCAAATAATCGGTCGTTTCAGGTGAGCGTGGGCAGAGATGGTAACATTATCGCCAATTACTGTTCCTGCTTCGATGTGGGCGTTTGGCCCAATCCGGCAGTTGCTACCAATTAGTACTGGGGTTTCAATCTTGGCAGTAGGGTCGATATAGGTATTTTGTCCCACCCACATTCCTGAGGATTGTTCTGGGTAAGCAAAGTCTAGTGTGACTTTATTCATTAAGCCGTCATACTGGGCTTCTCGGTAAGCCTCCAGGTGACCGACATCACACCAATATCCCTCAGCCACATAGCCATACATTGGCTCATCTTTCGCGAGGAGTTTCGGAAACAGGTCTTTGGAAAAGTCACATTCCTCATTTGATGGCAGGTACTCTAGAACCGATGGTTCAAGAATGTAAGTGCCAGTGTTAACAGTATCGGAAAAAATTTCTGAGGTCGAAGGTTTTTCCAAAAATCGGCGGATGCGCATTTCCTTATCGGTGATCACCACCCCGAACTCAACGGGATTGGGAACGCGAGTTAGGATTAATGTCGCCTTTGATTTCTTAGCTTTATGAAATTCAATCGCAGCAGTCAAATCAAAGTCGGTGATGCTATCGCCACTAATGACTAAAAAGGTTTCATTGAGTAATTCGGAAATATTTTTAACACAACCTGCAGTCCCCAGAGGCTGTTCTTCTTCTACCGCATAGGTCATCTTTACCCCAAAGTCACTGCCGTCTTGGAAGTAGTCCCGCATGACATCTGGGAGATAGTACAGAGTGGCAATGACCTCATTGATATTGTGCCGTTTGAGTAGATTAACGATATGTTCAGCAATGGGTCGATTCAGGATTGGCACCATGGGCTTGGGCAGATCACAGGTCAACGGTCTCAGCCGTGTTCCTGAACCACCAGCCATCAGCACTGCTCGCATAATTCCTCCTCTTTTAACCCGTTAAGGGGTTTGATCATGTTGTCTACGTTCATTTGTCTTGTTATGGGCTTTTTTTAGTGAAGTACTTTCCTCCACAAACAGTCACTTGATCTGAAAACCGTGATTTTGGCATGCTAGCGTCGATAGTGAGTCATAAAAGAGTGCTTTCGACAAAGACTGGCGGAACCATAACTAACGACACTGGTGTCGCCAAGTTTCCTCCTCCCTGAAAAGAAAGATCGCGCGTTGACCCGCTGCTTCTTCATTCAGGTAATGATCACTACTGAGTTTGGCTAGTCTGTAACTCCTAAGGGTGACACCACAAATGAAGACTAGAGAAACTGGATCTGGATCAATGCTACTTTGAGCTGTAATCCGAATCAATTCGGTTGATTAACCTACACACTTATGGTATTGAGGTCATGGTCTAACACTTGCTTGATAAGGTAAAATTATCATTAATATAAAAATTATCTTATAAAAAGCACCGGAAGTGATAAACCATGTCACAATAGCCAAATGTGTTCTACCCAGATTGATCAAGGGTAGTAAAAACTGCCCCAAGGGCTCGCTTTTAATCCCTGTCAGGCGAGACGCCTATCTGACTTGAGACGGGGTTTCCAAATATGGCAAGATTTTTGATGAATGGCTAAGTTAATTGTCTTAGGGTTACTTGTAGTCTATGGGTACGGCGTGTGGAAATTCTGGAGGGGGTTTGAGCGCACTGACTTCAGCCGCAGCTTAACCAATCGGATATACTTGTCACTTTTGTGGCCAGCTTTAATAGTTGCCAATAAGTCCTATCGCAAAAACTTTACTAAAGCCCTTAAGGGCAGATAGGAGTGCTAGATAGCAGTGGCGGTATTTGGCTGATTGGTGGAACCACGGAAAGTGTGACTCTGGCAAATGCGATCGCATCCAGGGGTATGCCCTGTACAGTAACCGTTACCACAACGGCGGCTAAATCCCTCTATCCCCAAACCCCAAATTTAAGGGTTCGAGTCGGACGTTTAGATACAAATGAGCTAGAGCAGTTTTTGGAGAAGCATGGTATTGTAGCGATCCTAGATGCCTCTCACCCCTATGCGGTAGAAATTTCCCAAATAGCGATTTCAGCCGCTTGTGCTCGGCATATACCTTACCTACGTTTTGAACGACAACAGCTAAATTCTCAGGTAAGTTCTGAACTAGACAATTCACCAATAATTTATCTCAATAGTTTCCAAGACCTGATTGCTGGTAACTATCTCCATCACCAGCGGGTATTGCTGACCATCGGTTACAAACATTTACCCTTATTCCGTAGCTGGCAAGACCAGTCAACCCTATACGCCAGGATTCTGCCGAGTGTTACTGCCATCGATGTAGCGATCGCGTCTGGATTTAGCCCAAATCGAATTATTGCCCTGCGCCCTCCGGTACCAGCTGAGTTGGAAAAGGCACTCTGGCATCACTGGGACATCTCTGTTGTTGTCACCAAGGCATCTGGGGTTGCTGGGGGAGAAGATATCAAACGAACCCTAGCTAATGAGTTAGGCATCTCCCTAGTTATCATTACTCGCCCAGTTGTTGATTATCCCCAGCAAACCAGCAATGTATCTGTGGGATTAGAGTTTTGCGATCGTTATGTTTGAACTCTTCTCCCCCTTAAATAAAACGTAAGCATTCAACCGTCAGCTGTCAGCCGTCAGTTGTCAGCCGTAAGCTTAAAATAAACCTATGCAGGTCTATGGCCACGCTACGCAAACGGTAGAATTTAATAGTTCGAGATTAATCAGAATTGAAAGTCTGGGGATTTGCCCTTGGCCAAGGCTGTTCGCGTAGCGTGCGCGTAGCGCATAGGCTGATGGCTGTTCGCGTAGCGTGCGCGTAGCGCATAGGCTGATGGCTGTTCGCGTAGCGTGCGCGTAGCGCATAGGCTGATGGCTGATAGCTGATAGCTGATAGCTGATAGCTTACAACCAAAGCTTAAACCATAGCTGGTTCGAGTAACCTGATATTAGAAAAGTTGAATTCAGTAGCTGTCCGCCCTTTTTCCTCGATGGCATAAACCACTTGACGAGTCATAATATAATAATCACCAACTTTATCAAAGCTGTCTTCAAACTCTCGTTTAGCCATCAAATCACCAGTTTTGGCATTGCGAAAAATGGCATTGTAGCCTGAAGAAATATACCCTTCTCCTGTATCTAGGCTATCGTTGGTATTAATTGTAAAAGCCATCGGACCCATCACGCGACTGACATGACAAATTTCCTGCCCTCGGACTTTATAGTTAGAGCCCATAGCATCACCCTTGACAAAAATTTCCACTGCACCAGTAGAATCATTGTCACCAAAGCTAAATTGGTTTTTACCATGGGCTTTTTCAAAGGATGACCGCTTGCGGTGGGTCACAATATCCCGCATCTGGTTATAGACACTTTCTTTGACCTTTTCATCATCAAACCCACTGACGTCAACACTGTGATCACCATTAATGCGAACTTGACCAGTGTATACTTCATCACCTTGCTTAATTTCCAGGTCAGCTTTGTAACCAGGAAAATCGTCGTCCCAGGTGTAGCGGTTTTCGTAAGCCGCCTGGAATACTTCACGAGCTGTTTCGTTTTCGATCATAGTCTTGCTAAGTCAACCGATAGTTTATCCAAAGACTACTCATTCACTAATCTCTGACGCTGGTTATTATAGCATTACTGCTTGATATAGAATCTTTAAATTGGGTGAGGTAGTTTCAGCTAACTTTAAGCTAAGACTAAATTTTCACCATTACTCCCAAATTGATTATGATTTGGAATAAGTATAGGTAAGTTTAGTTGAAATTTTGCACAAAAAGTTTGCTAATCTTACCGTTAGGTTTTATAAAAAATGAACTATTAACCATTAACAGGATCAGCTGACTTTATTTTAATTCCATAGTTCTGAAAGCTGCTCTCCCTGTTCTCGTCAGCAGGAAGTATGGTTATTTAACCAGATTTGATCGAATTCTCCAGCAGAGGATATCGCTTAAGCTTGCCAGCCTTCAGCTAACCCCCTAAGCCAATCAATCCCTTGCCAGCTTTCAGCCCTTGAGCATGCTAAAGTTACTGGTAGCGGTGATGGTAAGGGTAACCTTTCAAGTGGATGGTTAATCCATATCAGTTGCTTGATTGGAAACCATCACAGGAACTTGATAAAGAGGTACTGTGAAGGTAACTGTTGACCCTAAATTTTCCCCCATACTGAAAAAATTGACCACACCCCCCATGGTTTCAATCAGCTTTTGGGATATGACTAGGCCTAAACCCGTGCCGCCATATTGGCGAGTTCGGGAACCATCGACTTGGGTAAATGTTTGAAACAGCCGGTCTTGCTGGTCGAGGGAAACACCGATGCCAGTATCAGCAACTCGAACTTTAACCAATCCTGGGAATTCTGTACCTTTGAAAGTTATCTTCTTTCGGATCACCTCAGCACTAACAGTCACCCCACCTTCATCAGTAAACTTAATGGCATTGCCCACTAGGTTTAACATGACCTGTAGCAGCCTTTGATAGTTACCATACATAACAATGCCATCATAGACATCAGGCATTTCAATTCTGAGGCTGAGGTTTTTTAGCTCGGCTTGATTGATCGTAAAGTCCTCAACTTTTCTAAACAGAGACTCTAATTCTACTGGAGCCAGTTCTAGCTCCATTTTCCCGGCTTCAATCTTGGCAATATCCAGGATATCATTAATAATATTGAGCAGATGCAATGCAGAATTGTAGGCTTCTTGGATAAAATCCCGTTGCTCCTGTGGATCGTCTGCCATGCCATCAAGAACCAACTTCAGAAACCCAATCATGCCATTGAGAGGGGTGCGTAACTCATGGGAAGTATTAGCCAGAAAATCACTTTTGTGGCGAGAGGCCTCTTCAGCCCTTTCACTAGCTATTTCTAACTCCTTGTAAAGAGTGCCATGAGCGATCGCTGTGCCGACTTGTTCAGCCAATTCCCCCACTAACTTGATTTCTGCGGCACTCCATTGACGGCGATGATCACACTGCTGTAGGCAAATCAAACCATTAGGTTCATCTTTATAGGAGGTTGAAACCACCAACACAGACAACTGTTCCCATTCACCAGGAACAATGTGTTCTACCAGCAGTGGCTCCTGACTAGTGAGGGCTTGTTCCAGGTAAGGCTCAGAATCTAAGGGTAGCAGTTGTTTGGCCATTGACCGCAACGGCTGTTGGCAATATTCTGCCTGCACCTTGGTTACCCGTGCGTCTGGTTTGTAATAGCACACGAGGCAACGGCTGACCTGGAGTGCCTCCCCTAGACTTTGGGCAGTTTGTTGCCAAATGGTATCTAGATCGAGGGTACGACGAATTTGCCGGGAAATTTTGGTGAGTAATTGTTGATGGGGGTCTACACTTAGGCTTGTAGGAGATTCCCGCCATTCCAATATTGATGATTCCGGCAAAAAGCGACCCATAACTAGAACAGTGGTTGCTTCGCCATCCGCTGGCAAAATGGGGCTAATGACCAACTCAAAGGCAAAGGATTTGTCCTGGTAACAAAACGATTGAACACAACGTTCAGGGGTTCGCTGGCTCAAAATTCTCTGAAGCCTATCTTGGTAGGCTTCGGCTTCAGTCGGGCAGAATGCATCTTCTAGGGGAAGTCCCACCACTTGTGTCAAACTCAGACCATATTGCTCAGCAGCTTGCCAGTGAAAAGAAAGGCATTTGCCCGATGCCTCTTGAGTATAAACCAGCTCACACCCTAAACCCTGCAAAAAGTTAGAATCACCTTGTGCACTAGCGGATTGCCTATTTATATATCCAGTTTGAAAACATTTAAAATTCACAGGTGCAGCCATTAAAAGAAACCTGGAAACTACAAGCAACACCGGGAGCCTCAGTTCCCGTTTCAACACGTAAATGCAACCAACCAAGCCCTTAGCAGGAGCCAATGGCAACCTCTCAAAGTAGATGCCTTTACCTCTTGTCTATCAATCGTTCCACTCACCTCGGGGCGGTAGGGGTGGATTTCGGTCAAAGGTACGGGCTAATTCCTGATCTGCTCCCCTTTCACCCCTGAGCCATTGACGAATTGCCGTTTCTATTACTTTACTCGGATCATTAGTCAAGTGTTTGATTTGATCCAAGAGTTCGGTATCCAAATGAATAGAAATTTCTTCTTTGTCAGCTGAACGTGATAGATCTACGTTAGTAGCTTTGGTAGACTCAAGGTGGTTTTCAAGCAAACCCTCTTGATGCAAGGCATGATCATTCATAATCAATGGGCTAATAACACTACTAATATAACTTTACGATAACTGACAATTAGCCTGGCTCACTTATAACCATTCCAGGGATAGTACCCTTACCTCTGACGGAAAACATTAAAATACATTAAGTTGATCATGAACTCAATAGACCAGTTATTGACTGGGTTTATACCAATAGCTTATGACTGATGCCCCTGTCTCTCATATTCGTAATTTTTCGATTATCGCCCACATTGATCATGGGAAATCGACCTTAGCTGATCGCCTACTGCAAGCTACTGGTACCGTAAGCGACCGCCAGATGAAAGAACAGTTCCTGGACAATATGGATTTGGAACGGGAGCGGGGAATTACGATTAAGCTCCAAGCGGCTCGGATGAACTATACTGCTAGCGATGGTCACGAGTACGTTCTCAATTTAATTGACACTCCCGGTCATGTGGATTTCTCCTATGAAGTGTCGCGCTCACTAGTGGCTTGTGAAGGAGCACTGTTGGTAGTCGATGCATCCCAGGGTGTAGAGGCTCAAACTCTAGCAAATGTTTACCTAGCCCTTGAACACGATCTAGAAATTATTCCCGTTCTAAATAAAATAGACTTGCCTGGAGCTGAACCGGAAAGGGTGAGTACCGAAATCGAAGATATCATTGGTCTTGATTGTAGCCAAGCAATTCGAGCATCAGCCAAGGAAGGTATCGGTATCGACGAAATCCTGGAATCCATTGTACATCTAATTCCACCTCCAATCGATACCGTAGAGCAACCCCTAAGGGCGTTGATTTTTGACAGTTACTATGATGCTTATCGTGGCGTAATCGTTTATTTTAGAGTGGTCGATGGCACTCTAAAAAAAGGCGATCGCATTCGCTTGATGGCATCTGGCAAGGAGTACGAAATTGATGAGCTAGGGGTGCTTTCCCCTAACCAAGTCCAAGTCGATGAACTCCACGCTGGTGAAGTTGGTTACCTAGCTGCTGCCATTAAGGCGGTAGCCGATGCCCGTGTGGGTGACACCATTACTTTAGCAAAAGCAGCAGCTATTGACCCTTTACCGGGATACACTGAAGCCAAACCGATGGTTTTTTGTGGCTTGTTTCCCACTGATGCTGACCAGTACAAGGATTTAAAGGAAGCATTAGATAAGCTCAAACTCAATGATGCTGCCCTGAACTACGAACCAGAAACTTCCTCTGCCATGGGATTTGGCTTCCGCTGTGGTTTCTTAGGCTTGCTGCACATGGAAATTGTTCAAGAGCGCCTGGAAAGGGAATATGATTTGGAGCTAATCACCACCGCCCCTTCAGTGGTCTATCAAGTGACCACCAATCAGGGAGAAGTCCTTGAAATTGATAATCCGAGTACTCTGCCATCCCCCCAAGAACGGGAAAAAATTGCCGAACCCTATGTCCGGGTAGAAATGATTACTCCAGAAACCTATGTTGGGACTCTGATGGAACTCTGTCAAAGCCGCCGTGGGGATTTTAAGGATATGACTTATCTTGCCCAAGGACGGACTACTTTAATTTATGAATTACCCCTAGCAGAAGTGGTTACTGACTTTTTTGATCAAATGAAGTCTCGCTCTCGGGGTTATGCCAGTATGGAGTACCAGCTCATTGGTTACCGAGATAATCCCTTAGTCAAGCTGGATCTACTGATTAATGCGGAACCTGTGGACTCGCTGGCCGTAATTGTTCACCGAGACAAAGCTTACTATGTGGGTCGTACCTTGGTGGAGAAACTTAAGGAACTTATTCCCCGCCACCAATTTAAAATTCCTCTTCAAGCGGCTATTGGTAGTCGAGTCATTGCTAGTGAACATATTCCGGCTTTGAGAAAAGATGTATTGGCTAAATGCTACGGTGGTGACATTTCCCGGAAGAAAAAACTTCTCCAAAAGCAGGCAAAAGGGAAAAAGCGGATGAAGGCTGTAGGCACTGTTGATGTTCCCCAGGAAGCGTTTATGGCAGTATTACGTCTTGACCAAGGTTAGAGGGGTGATTGAGTCATTAAACGTCCAGAGCTGAAAGCCGAGTACTAATCTCGTAATGCTTAGTACCAACCTAGTAATACGAACTAGCGTAATTTTCAACCAGTCAGCCAAGAAAATTTGATGATAACCTTCGGTAATTACTGAATCGGTTTTCAAGGTAGGTGAACAACTATATGGGGAGATATATATCCGGAATTTTTGCCATCAATTAAAAAAAAAATTGTCTAACTGGACACAGTTAAACTCAGAGGTTAGTTTAGGATTGATTTCACATGATAAAAGTTCAGTGGCATGAGAATCCTAGTTACTGGTGGGGCTGGTTTTATCGGCTCCCATCTAATTGATCGTTTGATGGCAGAAGGTCATGAAGTTATTTGTCTGGATAACTTCTATACTGGCCACAAACGGAATATCCTCAAATGGCTGTCACACCCCTACTTTGAGTTGGTCCGTCACGACATCACTGAACCGATTCGGTTAGAAGTTGATCAAATATACCACCTTGCTTGTCCAGCATCCCCAGTTCACTACCAGTACAATCCCGTCAAGACTATCAAAACCAATGTCATGGGTACCCTATACATGCTAGGGTTAGCCAAACGGGTGAAGGCGAGATTCTTATTAGCGTCCACGTCTGAGGTATATGGGGATCCTGACGTCCATCCCCAGTCAGAAGATTATCGGGGTAATGTCAATCCCATTGGGATCCGCAGTTGTTACGATGAAGGGAAGCGAGTGGCAGAAACCCTCGCATTTGACTACCATCGACAAAATGGTGTAGACATTCGTGTAGCTCGCATTTTTAACACCTACGGTCCTCGAATGCTGGAAAATGATGGGCGAGTCGTTAGCAATTTTGTGGTGCAAGCTCTGAAGGGGGAACCCTTAACGGTTTATGGGGATGGTTCACAGACCCGAAGTTTCTGCTATGTCTCCGACTTAGTAGAAGGACTAATTCGACTTATGAATAATGACCATACCGGACCGATTAATCTCGGAAATCCTGGAGAATACACTATATTAGAACTCGCTCAGGCAATTCAGAAAATGGTGAATCCTGATACAGAAATTATCTTTAAGCCTCTACCTCAGGATGACCCCCGACGTCGTCAACCAGACATTAGTAAAGCTAAAACTTTACTAGGTTGGGAACCTACTATTCCTTTGTCAGAAGGGTTAGATTTGACAGTATCCGATTTCCGTAAGCGTTTAACTCCTCAAGAGTAAAACAATCAGATTTAATTAAATCAATCAACCTCGGGTCAGGGGGCCAATACTATCTTTGGCTCCAACCGTGAGACTTCCCTAACCTTTACTAACCATTGAAGTTTATATTAATTGAGGCATAGGTCCATGCGCGTTTGTGTGATTGGTACAGGATATGTGGGCTTAGTAACTGGCGCTTGCTTAGCCCATATCGGTCATAATGTAATCTGTGTAGACAACAACGAAGAAAAAGTTAAGCTGATGAAATCTGGACAGTCTCCCATCTATGAACCGGGACTGTCGGAAATAATGCAGGAGTCAGCTAATGCAGGTAGACTTGAGTTTACCACAGATTTGGCGGCTGGGGTAGAGCATGGGGAAATTTTATTCATTGCAGTGGGAACTCCCCCCCTACCTACCGGAGAAAGTGACACTCGTTATGTGGAAGCGGTTGCCAGAGGGATTGGCTCCCATCTCAAGGATGGTTACAAAGTAATTGTTAACAAATCAACGGTACCCATTGGTTCTGGAGATTGGGTACGCATGATTGTCCTAGATGGGGTAGCTGAACGCCAGAAATCTTTGGTAACTGCAGGAGGGCAAGCTGAAACTGAAGCAGCAGAAGACATTACAGCGGATTTTGATGTGGTCAGTAATCCAGAGTTTCTCCGAGAAGGGTCAGCAGTTTACGATACCTTTAATCCAGACCGTATTGTCCTAGGAGGCAATAGCGAACAAGCGATCGCAATGATGAAGGAACTGTATCAACCAATTGTCGAACGCCAGTTTGCCGAAGACAAATCCCTTCCCCCAGTTTCTGTACTAGCTACAGACCTCAGCTCAGCTGAAATGATTAAATATGCGGCTAATGCCTTTTTGGCTACTAAAATTAGCTTTATTAATGAAATTGCCAATATTTGCGATCGCGTCGGTGCTGATGTTACCCAAGTTGCTCAAGGAATTGGTTTAGATTCCCGCATTGGCAACAAGTTTTTACAAGCAGGAATTGGCTGGGGTGGTTCTTGCTTCCCCAAAGATGTCTTAGCACTACTCCATACCGCTGAAGATTACGGTTATGAAGCAGATTTGCTTAAAGCCACTGTCAGTGTCAACAAACGCCAACGTCTACTTGCGGTTGAAAAACTCCAGAAAGAGCTTAAAATCCTCAAAGGTAAAACAGTGGGCCTGTTGGGTTTGACCTTTAAGCCCAATACTGATGATATGCGGGATGCTCCTGCTCTAAATCTGGTGGAAGAACTAAACCGACTCGGAGCCAAGGTCAAAGCCTATGACCCAATTATTTCCCAAACTGGCATGCGTCATGGTCTATCTAACGTGATTGTCGAAACCGATCCAGAACGGTTGGCTGATAGCTGTGATGCTTTAGTGTTAGTTACAGATTGGGATCAGTTCCAGAAGCTGGACTATGGTAAAATGGCCCAGCTGATGAACCATCCGGTGATCATTGATGGCCGCAACTTCCTAGATCGGAACCAGCTAGAACGTGCTGGTTTCTCGTATTTGGGAATTGGTCGTTGAACTCTATCTCCTCCTCATGGAGCGAGGATTGACAATCAAGTTGTGTTGTTACTTCCTCCTCCAGGGATCAGCACTTTCCTGGAGCCCTTTGATCAAGAAATTACCGGCATCTTTTAGGTGTGCGCCCGTTCGCGCCCCGCGTCGGCGAAAGCCGATAGGTGCGACCCAAGGGCAATTTACTAGCCCTAGGAGGCGCGCACCTCTTTGGTGCGCGCCTGAAGCGAATTTAATTTTTAATGGGTCAAGCGCACCTTTAGAATTTTTGTGGTAGTCGGTTTAGCATACTACTTACATGTAAATTGCCATAAGTGAAATCCTGTACTAGAATAACTGAGGGGTCTGACCCCTCAGTTATTTTTGTCAATACTAGCTAAATACCCAAACCCCATCCCCAAAGGTAAAAATCGTAGTTGTTGGGATTTGCAAACAACTTTGTGTTAAGACTATTGTTGGTGTTGAACAAGAACAAAACCCCAATCAGCACCCAGCAAGGTTGGTACGGGGGCATCAAGCATCTAAATTGAGTTAACTGACCAGTAATTGCCATTAACATTGGCTAGGTGATCGGCAAGTGTTAAAGTCCTACCAAGAAATCGGCACTACCCCAACAGGGTAGGTCAGGTAACTGATTTGCTGGTCAACTATGGGGGGATTAAATATCTGTGTTAATGGTTTAATGGCTTCATGGATGCCAACAACCATTGACTATCAGCAAACCTGATCAGTAACCTAAGCGTGATCTAGTTGGCGACAAATCGAGCTAAGCACTAAACTCTAGTAATGGTAATTTTGGTGATAGTTTTGGCTTAGATCACTAACAGTCCAAGTAAATCCTAGGGATCTGAGCTAATTTTGGTTCAGTTTTCAACAAATCTGAGCCAAAATAATCTAGAACTGGGTGTGCCCTAAAATTGTGACCATAACTGGTCGTCAGGCAAGATCAATGAGAGTGGAGGTAGTATGAGTCGCCAAAAACCAAGCCCTTTCCTAGAGCGGCGACAGGGTTTACAGAAAGGATTGATTAGGCAAAAAACCCCGACAATCCATCAAACAACTAGTCAATGTCTGAGATGGATAGTCAAGAATGTCCTTCTATGGATGCAACTGCTTAGTACTGGGTCATTCGTCGTAGTGTGGATGCTGTCCTTCAGTGCCATTGAACCAGCCCAGGCAACTACCCTATCTAAACATACTAAGTTTTTAGAGCAGCTCCGGACAAATCAGAGCAAGGATTCAGAGCAATCCATTAGTGAAGAAAGTGAACAAGTAACCCAAACCAAAATCTTAGCACTAGGAAAGCTTGAAAGTCAACAGGAGACAATCCCTGAGCCAATTAAGACCCAAAGATCTTCTGCCCTAAGGAGCAACTCCACCAGGAAACTGACTTCAGCTGTGCCGCCGCACGTCTTACCCCAGACTGAACAATCAGCTAAACCAGCAGCTAAGCGTAAGTTAGGCTCACCCCAGTCAAGGGCTACCCCTGAGGCTCTCCCTGCATTGCTGAAAACCAAGGAATCTGCTCAGCCCAGTTCTTCTGTTACCAGGAGGAAGTTACCATTATCTCGGTTGCAGCAGCAGCAAAAATTAGCCAAACGGGAGTCTACAGCTAAAGCTGTTTCTGCACCGCTGAAAACCCAAAGCTCAGCTACCTCAAGGACTGCCTCCCAAAAAACCGTCCAAAAAACTGTAGCTGCTCCAATCCAGCCGACGGCTAAGGCCCAGCCAGAGCAGATAGCCAAAGTTATTCCAGCACGGCCCAAAGGCAAAAAGTCGGCTTTACTAAGCAGTAACGGTAGAGAAAACGGTAGAGAAAACAGAACTACCCTAGCCCAGCCGACAGGTAACCACCAGCAAAGACAATCAACTAAACCCAAGTTCAGATCACCCTATGCCAGGTCTAGAGCTAGGGCAATGCCACCCTTTGGAAAAGCCAAAACGTCGGCTTCCCTAAACATCACCACTAGCCAACCTAACCTCACCACTAGCAAAAAGGTGGGTTCGGAAATCCCTGAGTTATCTCAACAGCCTCAAAAACCAGGGAAACTGGAGCTAAAACCAGGACACAGGGATGGGTTACCAAAGTCATCCCGGCTCAATAAAACTACTAAAGTCTCTCATCGACCTAACCCTGAGGCTACCTCGAAACTAGGCTCACCAGTCCCAGAGTCGTCGGAACTAAAACACAGCAAAGCAGCTAACTCTAAGCTAGTCACCCAGAAGAAATCTGCTGACACTAAAGCTGACACTAAAGTAGACCAGTTAGCGTTAACGCCATCACATCAAAAGCCTCTAGTGTCATCATCGACGCTAAACCTAGAGCAAATAGACTTAACGTTCACGGAGTTCAAGCTAAGCCAACTGTTGCCCTATGGCAGCAGTTCGAGTGTAGATTTGGAAGGAGTACTCCCAGCTAACTGGAGCAACTGTCAAACAAACACAGCCTGTAATCAGCTCCTGCCATCCCTAATTCCGAAGTTAGTTCCGAATAGTCCCAACTCTAGCTCCAACCAGCAGACAACCTCCCAAGCAAAAACCCAACCTTTGGCAGTACCAACAGACCCAATTCCGTCTAATGCTGGTAAACTTCCCAACAAGTTCAAGCAACTGCCTCCTTCCCCACCAAGCCTGCCGGAGCAGCTAGGCCAAGGAACGGTCACACCCCTATTTCTGAATAACTACCAAAACCAAGCGGTAGGACAACTGCCTGTCTTCCCACAAAGCAAGACACCAGCGTCATTGCCAGCACTTCCTAACTCGATGCCGTTGGGAAGCAATACTCCTAACCCAAATTGGGGCTATTTCCCTTACGTGCCACAAACGGTACTCTTGATGCCGATGATGCCAGGAGTAACTGGGACGATGCCCTTGGGTACGACTATGGGTACGAATAATGTTAATCCTGGTCAATTGCCATATTTCCCACAAACTGTACTATTGATGCCGACGGCAGGGTTCGGCATGTCTACCCCCCAGGGGATAAATAGCTATAACCCTAGCTATAACCCTGGCTTGGGTCAGCTACCTTATTTGAGAACTACACCAGCTCCTCTGCCAGCCCGAGTCAATCCCATTCCGATGGGGGGTACTACCTATAACCCTGGCTTCGGTCAGTTGCCCTACCCGAGACCCATGCCCGCTCCTCTGCCAGCCCCAGTGAATCCTATGCCCATGAGGGGTAGTCCTTACAATTCGGGTTTAGGTCAGCTGCCCTATCTGAGAACTGCCCCAGCCCCCCAGTCAGTAGTCCCGATCAATCCCATTCCGATAGGGGGCAGTAGTTATGGCTTGGGCTTAGGTCAGCTACAGTATTTAAATACCATTCCAGGGCAGGTACCAGGGCAAGTCATGGCGATCCCAGTGGTGCCAAATCCCAACATCCCTGGCTTGAGTCAGTCTCCTTTCCCGGCCACCCCCCCAGGGCAGGTACCAGGGCAAGTCACTCCCATCCCAGTGGTGCCAAATCCCAACACCCCTGGCTTTGGCCAGTCTCCTTTCCCAGCCACCCCCCCAGGGCAGGTACCAGGGCAAGTCACTCCCATCCCAGTGGTGCCAAATCCCAATACCCCTGGCTTTGGTCAAGTACCCTTCTTGCAACCAGCACTACAACCCTGGCCACCGGCTCCTAACTCAAACCTGAATCGACCAACCTCTCCCCCAACTGCCCAATCCACCGGTCGCCCCTTGCTGCCTACTACCGCTCTCACCCCAGCATCATTGCGTTTCCAGGGTAGTTTCGTGACTCAAGGGGAAAATTCAGTAGCCAGAGCTCGCTTGGACGGAAACTATGTGCTAACGCCCCAATTCCTGTTTGGAGCTACCCTAGATCTGACTAGCGAAAATGACCAATTGGTAGACTCACCTAACGAAGGGGCAACTATCAATCAGTTGTTCTTTACGGCTGCTCCTGCTAGCACCTTACCCACTCTGCGCTTTTCTGTCGGTCAGTTGGATTTAACCTCCTACTTTGATCGCAATAGTTTTGCCAAGGATGGGGTAAGCCATTTCTTTAATCCAGTTTTTCAAACTAATCCAGCCTTGAGTGCTACTGCGATCGCATCTCGTCCAGGTTTATTGGTTAACTGGGCAGTGACAGACAATATAGAAGGCAAAGTTGCTCTGTTTTCATCAGCTGAAAGTCTGGAGCGATTTGACCTCAATGGCTTGGCTGGAGAAATTGGTCTGCGCTACGATAATGTGATCGTGCGAGGAACCTATGCCTCAGGCAGGGATGGTGGTGCCAATAGTGGCTTCCGGGAAATTTTCTCCATCGAACGGGGAAGGGATGACTTTGGCATCAACAAGAATGATGATGAAGAAGCATTTGGTGTCAATGGCGAAGTGTTTATTCCTGAACTGAATATGGGCATATTTGGTCGCTATGGGATTTACCGCAACCGGGATTTGGATGAAGAGGGAAACACCTTCAGTTTCGGAATCACCTTCTTGGATTTGTTTTCTAAGAATGACCGGGTAGGATTAGCCTATGGTCGGGATCTCTCCAATGAGGAATTGCGCCAGGAAAATGGGGATGATGTACCAGATGTCTTAGAGCTATACTACGATTTCCAATTTTTACCTAATGTGCGGCTTGGTTTTAGCCTTCAGCAACGCAATAGTTTAAAAGAAACCTTTGCCGGATTTCGATTGAAAACCGATTTTGATGTAACTCCTAGAGGTAGGTTGACTCAGTAAACAACTCACCGCTAAGTCTTTCGGCGTAGCCGACGCTGCGCGAACAGACTATAGCGGGAGCTTTCAAGCTCATAGTTTACCAGTCTAGGTTCTTACAGAACTACGTTATTTCTGAGAGTTAGTGTTCATACCTGGAGATGCGTAGCTAGTCCCCAGCTCTAGAACCCGGTCGTTAAACAGACCTAGTTGAGTTAAGTCAGTGCGATCGGGAAAGTACCGAGAAATAACTTTGACTAAGCTAACTTTACCCTAGTAATAGGAGAAAACACAATTATGCGTGTATTTGTACTTAACTCAAATCGACAACCTTTAGATCCATGCAAACCGGCGAGAGCTAGAATTCTACTTTCGACAGGAAAAGCTAAAGTCTATCGTCGTTACCCATTTACTATAATTTTAACGGAGGAAATACAAGAACCAATAACCCACGGGTCACAATTCAAAATAGACCCCGGATCAAAAACAAGTGGCTTAGCAATTGTTCAAGGTAACCGAATAGTTTGGGGCGGTGAACTTACTCACAGAGGTTTTCAAATTCGAGATGCCTTAACTTCTCGTAGGCAACTAAGGTGTGCTCGCCGTAACCGCAAAACTCGGTATCGCAAGCCTAGATTTCTTAACCGGTCTAGACCAGAAGGCTGGTTAGCTCCTAGCCTAATGTCTAGAGTTCATAACATCTTGACTTGGGTTAAAAAACTAACTCGTTTATGTCCCATTGCAGGAATCTCTCAAGAGTTGGTTAGATTTGACACTCAGAAGTTGCAAAATCCCGAAATATCTGGCATTGAGTATCAGCAAGGTACGCTCTACGGTTACGAGCTTCGAGAATATCTACTCGAAAAATGGAATCGAAAATGTGCCTATTGTGGGACAACGGGTACTCAGTTAGAGATTGAGCATATTAAGCCATTATCTAAAGGTGGTTCGAATAGAGTCTCTAATTTAGCTATTGCGTGTCATTCATGCAATCAGTCTAAGTCTGCTCAAGAAATCGAACAGTTCTTATCTGGAAAACCTGACGTGTTGAAACGGGTTTTGTCTCAAGCCAAAAGACCTTTAACTGATGCGGCTGCCGTTAACACAACTCGTTGGAAGTTGTACCATGAACTGAAATCAATCGGATTACCTGTTGAAGTCGGGAGTGGTGGTTTGACTAAATTCAACCGATGTCGTCAAAACCTACCTAAAACTCATTGGCTGGATGCCGCAAATGTTGGCAAAGTTGATACTTTAATTATTGAGGGTTATCAACCTTTACTTATTGCCGCTAAAGGTCACGGTACTCGTAAAATTTGTCGAACAAACAAGTATGGGTTTCCTATCCGTTACTGTTCAAGAACTAAGATTCATAAAGGTTTTCAAACAGGAGATATTGTTCGCGCCGTTGTAACTAAAGGCAAAAAAATCGGTACTTATGTGGGAAGAGTTGCGACCCGGAAATCCGGATCTTTTAATATTTCAACTAAATCAGGACTGGTGCAGGGTATCAGTCATAAATATTGTCAATTTATTCACAGGAAAGATGGTTATGCTTATAGGCATTAAACTCTGTCCTCCCTTTCCTCTCACCGCTAAATCAAAGATTATAGCGGGAGACGACCGGGAGGCGGAAAGATGATTCTAGAGGAAGGCAAAAGGAACAAGGGAAAAGGCTTACCCCCGATAAAGAGCGGAGAATCCTCGGGTCAGAGGCAAAAGGCAAAGGGACTGGATTCACCTTGCCATCCGTGCCGCCGTGTGGTAAAATATTTACCCATTTACCTCTTACCCTTGACCGTTTACCTCTTACCCTTAACTGTTTCCCTTTTCCCTCTTGCCTTTTGCCTTGAGGCAGCTCAAGCCCAAACTATTCCGGTGCCGATTATCAAAGCCTTTAATCTGCTCAGGGAAGGACGAGTGGAGGAGGCAATTAAAGAGTTTGAGCAAGCTGTCCAGCGTTATCCCCAATCCATTGATGCGAAGATTGGCCTAGCCATCGCCTACCGCCGACAGGGATTGATTGACCAAGCCTGGGATGCCTATCAACAGGTGATCGCTGAAGACCCTACCAATGAGTTAGCCCTAAGTGCAGTAGGTCTGTTCGGGACTTATAAACAAGAATGGCAGGCTCAGGGAATTGAAGCCCTTACGGTCTTGCTCGATATTAATCCCAATGATACAGAAGCTCGTGGCAGGCGAGCTCTGCTGTATGGTTATCAGCAACGATTTGGTGAAGCGATCGCAGACTATGAAATTGTGCTGCAAACGGACCCTAGTCCAGATGTGCTAATAGGGGCAGCAGAAGTTTACACCTACAACGGTAACCCTCAAAGGGGTCTGGAACTCTTTAATCAATACCTCGCGACAGGGAATGTGATTAGTGGCTATGCTGTCCTGGCTTATGCCCAATCCTTAAGGCAAACTGGCAATGCGGCTCAGGCGGTGCAGGTTCTGGAAAACGAGTTAGTGGGATTCGCCCTAATCGATCAGCTGGATGACCTAGGCATCCAAACCCGAGCCGCCCTCTCCCAAGCCTATAGCGAAAATGGACAAATCTCTGAAGCCTTGGCAGTATTAGAGCCTTTACAAGGTCTACCCCAAGCCACATTGCCCTTAGCGCGATCGCTAAATGAAATTCGCAATAAAAATCAAGATCCAGCCCTCGAAGCCCAAGTCTCGATGCTCTACCGTCAAGCATTGGCAGAGAATCCTAATGACCCTAACTTAATTCGGGAAATAGCTGATGTGTTCACAGGCATACCCAGCGAACGGGCAACCGCATTGCAGCTTTACCAACAACAGCTTGCGTTCGAGCCTGATAACCGTAGTCTCATGATTAAGATCGTGGGTCTAGAACGTCAGACCGGATTAATTTCTCAAGCGGAATTGAGCAACCGTCTAGCGACCATACTGATTCCCCTACCTACTGAACCCAGCGAATTGCAAGCGGTGGCAGACGCCTTGATCCCGATCGAGCCGCCGGGGCCACAATTTCTATCTATATACCAAAATATCCTGGCATCTGGGGTTAACGCCCCGTTTTTGTACTTTCGGATCGCTCAACTATATATTGAAGCCAATGACTTGATCTCAGCTAGAAATGCTTTGGCTACTTATACCGCGACACCCCAGGGAGCTAACGATCTGGCAGTACAGTTGCTAGCGGCAGATATTGAACGTCGTGAAGGTAATTGGATTGCTAGCCGTCAGCGTTACCAAGCCTTGATTGCCAGCAACCCACAACGAGATATTCTCAATGGTGCATTGCAAGGATTGTCATCTATACTTCTGCTACAAGATAGACCAGGGGAAGCTGTGGCACTTTATGACCAACTAGTGGCGCTCAATCCTAGTGATGTTAACCTACAGTTAGCACGAGCTACAATTGCCTACCAAGCGAATCTGATTCCAGAATCCCAAGCTGAGGCATTTGTATACTATTGGTTGCAGACACAACCTAATGTGCTTCCGCCCCAAGAACTCTTTGCTCTAGTTGGTGCTCTACCTGCCAATCCCACACGGGAACCCCTATACATTTCGCTCCTGCAATCTGAACCAGACAACATACCAGTAAACCGCCGTTTAATTCAGGTTATTGCTCAGCGTAGTCCAGAATTAGCCAGAGCTCAGGTGATTGAATTAGTCAATCGGGCTCCCTACTCCGTTCAGACATACTTGTTGCAGGGGCGATTGGCAGAAGCGATTGATGAGTTAGACATAGCAGAGCGCGCCTATCAGGTGATTTTGACCGCAGAACCAAGTAACACGGAGATTATTGCTGCTTTAGGTGGTGTTCGTTTCCAACAACGGCGCTTTGACTCGGCCAAGCAACTCTATTATAGGGGTCTTGCGATCCAACCCCTGGATTTTGGGGTACGTCGTGCCTTAGTTGGACTAAATCAGACTGAAGACTTCAAAGTCAAAGCCCTAGAACAGTTGGAACAGCTAAGACTGGAGGAATTCAGTCGAGGCTCTAGTACTGCTACTCTGTCCCGTCAGAGACAGCAAATCCAAGAAGGATTTCTGTTCCGCAGGGGTTTCCAACCGCCTTGGGAACGTTTTGATTAAGGATAAAGGATCAAGTCTAGATGAAGTGTGAAGTGTGAAGGATGAAGTCTAGATGAAGTATAAAGGATGAAGTGTCAAGGATGAAGGATTAAGGATTAAGGATGAAGTATAAAGGATTAAGGTATGAAAAGAGAAAATCCCAAATGGCAATGAACACTTAAAAATTGGCAATTAAAAATTGGCTATTTTATAATCACAAATCAATAATCCAGACTTTTAAAGCCGATATCAGCATTCAATAATTCTGAACTCTGATGTTTTTGGGCTAGGCTGATGTTCAGACTTCTTGCCTTAAAAGACCAGGTTGGATCAATCTAGAGGCTTGTATCCAACTATGTTTGAGGAGTAAATGTAAGAGCCGCAAATTTACGATGTCCTACAACAGCCGTCAACATTTATTTATGGGTCGCACTAAGAGCGTTTCTATCGTTACTGTCACCATTATGTTGAGTCAATTGGGTTGTGCTCCCCATCAATTGTCAAGACGATCTCCAACCCCAACACCCCCCCAGTCATCACCAACCAAAACGCCTTCAGTCTACCGTGAGTATCCTGAACCAGACCCTCCCCAGACTACTTTACCTATAGACGAAAGTAATATTATAGCAGAAAGTTGGAGTGTATACAAAGAGAAATTTATTCAAAAAGACGGGCGAGTCATCGACTACGAAGCTAGCGATCGCTCAACCTCTGAAGGGCAAGCCTATGGGATGCTGCGAGCGGTCATTGCCGATGACCCCACCACCTTTGCCCTAACCTTACAATGGTCTCAAAACAATCTCAAACGCTCAGGAACCAATGGTACTCTCGAAGATCAACTGTGGGTGTGGAAGTGGGGTCGTGATCAGAGCGGTAACTGGGGTGCGATTGACAGAAATTTTGCCAGCGATGCCGATATTGATGCAGCAACGGCATTAATTTTAGCTTACCGCCGCTGGAATCGTCCGGAATACCTAGACTTAGCTTTGACTAAGCTGGAAGATCTCTGGAACTTGTCCACCAAAGAGGTAAGGGGAAAGCGCTATCTTCTGCCAGGACCTGTAGCAGCCTTTGTCCCTTCTCCATCAACTCTATATCTCAACCCCTCATATCTTGCTCCTTTCTCCTTTCGTCTCTTTGCCCAAGTTGATTCCAACCATGACTGGTTAAGTTTGGTGGATAGTAGCTACCAGGTGTTAAAAGAATCTTCCCAGGTTTCTGCTGTAGGCTTACCCAGCGATTGGGTCGCCCTTGACACCCAAACTGGTCAATTCCAGCCATTGCCACCAGACAGTCCACTCAAAAGTTCTTATAGTTTTGATGCCTACCGAGTGTGGTGGAGGGTTGCTTGGGATGCAGCTTGGTTCAATACCCCAGAAGCATTTGCCTATCTCGGTACTGCCACCCAGCATTTGCAATCCCTGTGGCGTTCTTCTTCAAAGCTGCCCGCCAGGATTGACATCCAGGGAAAACCAACGGTGACTTACGAAGCAACTTCCCAATATGCCATGCTTTATTCTGCCCTACGTTTAATTGAACCAGCCATGGCTAGAGAATTGATAGAGCAGAAACTATTACCACAATATCAGGAAGGGATTTGGGATGATCAATCGGCCTACTATACCCAAAACTTAGCTTGGTTAGGGTTATTGCCTACCACAGCCATCGACCGCAACCTGTTAAATCCCAGTTAGGGAGGGGAATAGTTTAAACAGACCAATAACTATACCGATCAATCAGGTAATACAGGTGACAAAAATGGTCTCAATCGTTAAAGTTAAGCCTAAGCAATACAACTTTTCTTTATAAATTAAGGGTGATCTTACTATTCTCCTAGTATTCTCTATTGTTAAGATTATGAAATTCTTGTTTCGCCGCTCCCAAGCCCAAGATCGTACGACTAATCATCAACGACGTCCTTCTCTAGGTCCTAGATTATCCTTGTTGCTGCTATGTGCAAGCATGGTATTAACCCTCGGCATCGGTACTACCCTAACCAGAGCTCAAGGGGACGGTAACCTCAGAAAACAGGAAGACCAGTTCATCCAGAAGTACAGCTTACCCAAAACCCCCACTAAGGCTCCAGTCTACAAACCTAAACCTCGACCTCGGCCAGCGGCGCGACCTAGACCAAAAGCTGCTCCAGCAGCGCCACGACAAAGACGTTCTAATCCTGCGCCAGCAAGGGTTGCTCCCACCAGACCTCGACCAGCTGCCCGACCTCAGCCACGGACCAAACCCCGCTCCCAGTCCCAACCTCGTTCACAGCCCCAATCTACCCCAAATCCAATTGCTTCTACGCCGAATATCCCATTAAGTGAGTACATCTTGCAATTTAACCGCTCTCCGATTGTAGGCAATCGCCTCCGTATGCGGGGGGTTTATTCGGAAGCAAGACTGGGCTTTACCCGTCCGAGGGGTTGGAATATAAAAACCGCCAAAGCCTTAATCCGCTTCCAGCATTCACCAGCCTTGATTGCAAATCGCTCTAACCTGACCTTGCGGATTAATGGTACCAGTGTGGCCAGTGTCCCTCTCAACCGCAAGCAGTCTCAGGTGGCTAACGTCATGTTTGCTATCCCAACGACCCTGATCCAGGACTACAATGAACTTTCCCTAGTAGCCCAGCAACACAACACCACTGGCTGTACGGATGGAGGGGATGCCACGTTGTGGACTGAGGTTTTGCCGGATTCAAAATTAATCTTCCAATACCAAGTTGAACCTATTCCCCTAAACTTCAGTCGCTATCCTTATCCTTTCTTTGATCAACTCAGCTTAGATGCCAATCGCATTGCTTATATGCTGCCGCAGGGGAATGTCCAGACCCGATCCGTGGAGTCCTTAGAATCTTGGTTGACTGCTGCGCCTCGCTTACAGGCTTCCTTAGGCAGGTTGGCTGACTTCCGTCCCATTACCACCCGTTTGGTAGAGACTATCGACGAATTAGAGTGGGGCGATAGTTTAGTTGTGATGGGGACTCCTGGGGATCAACCAGTTTTGAAGTCTTTAGCACTGCCCTTTACCTTCTCCGGGAATCAGATTTTAGATGGGAATCAGATTCCCTTACCCGATGATGTCGGTGTGCTAGCACTTACCACAGTCAATGATGGCAGTAACCCGGTCTTGGTGGTGACTGGCAATGGCCCAGATGGCGTGAAAAAGGCTGCCCAGTTTTTAGTACAGCCAGATACCAGTAAACTTGGCACAGGTCAATTAATTTTCGTAGATCAGCTTCGGGATGTACCAATACCATCCCCCCGAAATTGGCCTGGTTATTTGCCAGAAGAAAATTCCTTTACTCTCGAAGACATCGCTACTCAGCCCAATGGTAAACCCTTTAAAGACGTCACGGTGCGAGGGACTTCAGCACCACCGGTAGAGTTTGATTTTCGTGCCTTACCGGATGATCGGTTTAAACGGGGCAGTTCCATGAATTTAGTATACAGCTATGGTCCCCAGGTCAATCCTCGCACCTCTGCTGTAGAAGTCTTACTAGATGATGTACTAATTGGTGGTAAACGCTTGACTAAGAGGGATGGCTCACAGCGAGAAACCCTCAAAGTGGATCTTCCTGCCAATCTGATTAAACCCACCTCTAAAATCAAAGTTGCTTTCCGGCTGAACCCCAGGGAACCAGAGGAGTGTGGTAAAATTACTGATCAACAACTAACCGGTACGGTTCATGCTGAAACCAGCTTCAAAGTTAATCGGGAGCCCTCAGTTCAACTACCTAATCTAGAACTGTTGCAAGTAGGTTACCCATTTGCAGCTCCTCAAGATTTGTCCAATACAGCGATCGTGTTGTCAGAGACACCATCTGATACCGATCTGCTCACCCTCCTTGCTATGAGTGAACGTTTAGGACGTCTGAGTAAGGCAGATTCAGTACAGCTGGATGTTTACACCATTGAACAATTGCCTGATCAGATCAGGAGGAAGCGCAATCTAGTCGGAATTGGCACCAGGGATGAATTTCCGTTTCCAGAGGTATTTGAGTCAAAAGGTTTGCGTTTGAGTAATGCTCTAGGACGTCAGTGGGGTGAAGCTAGTGTCCAAACTCTACCGGATAGTGAAGGGGTAATTAAACAAATCATGTCTCCCGATAACAATCAGCGGGTACTTTTGGCTTTGAGTGGTCAAACGGAAAATGGCTTAGACCGCGTGCGGCAGATTCTCACTAAAGATTCTTGGTTCTACCAGTTGCAGAAGGATACGGTTTTAGTTAGTAGTTATCAACAAGACCCTGCTGGTTATGACCCCGATGCCTATAAGCTAGAGTTTTTTGAACTAGCCCGTTCTAAAAAGCGCATTGAAAAAACCTCCGCCCTCAGTAAAGCAGCATTCTTCCTCCAACAAAACTGGTGGTTCCTAGCTTTAGGTATTCTGGGCGTAACCTTCCTGCTTTATGGCATTAGCCAGTTGTACCTCAAGCGTGTTACAGATCAAAAAAGTCATTAGTAATTAGTGATTAGTGATTAGTCTTTACTCTTGATTAGTATTTACTTTTGTCTGTCTATTAAATAGGATTAAATCAAAATTCCACTGTCAGCTATCAGCTGATAGCTGATAGCTGACGGCTGAATACTTACATCAATATTAGTTTCACATCTCAAATCAAAATGCTATAAATTGCTATGTCTTTTTCCTTATTCAAACAATCGAGAAATAGGCAAAATCGCCCTCGTCGCTCCCCTTTAATTACATTACTCGTTGATCGCCTACCTCGGTTTTTTGACCGAGTCCTAGCACGGCTAGGGTCGAATCACTTGTCGTGGCTGATTTTGCTGCTGGTGTTGCTATCCATACCCCTGATTACTACACCCCTAACAGTCAGGCAGCAGGGGATTGTAGCGATCGCACTAATATTGGTTGGTCAAGTGGTAGTGCGCACTGAAGCCAAACAATCTGATAAAACAGTCAGTGAGTATTTTCATCTGTTTTTAGTATGGCTGAGCCTGGTGACCACCATGCGCTACCTATACTATCGCTTTGCCTATACCCTAAATTTTGATACTTGGATCAACGGGTTTTTCTGTGTGCTGTTGTTGGGGGCGGAATTGTATGCAATTCTAACCCTAGTGCTAGCTTATTTTCAAACTCTCAAAATCAAAGACCGAGAAACCGTTGATCTGGCTAACTATCCTCAAGACCAATGGTTCAAGGTTGATATCTACATTCCAACCTACAACGAGCCTGTGGAAATTGTCCGCAATACAGCAGTAGCCGCTCTGGCTATGGACTATCCGGAGGATAAAAAACAAGTCTATGTCTTAGATGATGGCAGAAAGTATCCAGAGCGTCGCAAAAAGTTGAAGCAGATGTGCGAAGAAATCGGCTGTAAATTGTTGACTAGACCTAACAATGATCATGCCAAGGCAGGTAATATCAACACAGCGTTTAAGACTACCAAGGGCGATCTGGTATTGATTCTGGACTGCGATCACATTCCAGTGCGAAAATTGCTGATGCGCACAGTCGGGTTTTTCTACAACCCAAACGTATCCTTTGTGCAAACGCCCCACTGGTTCTTTAACCCCGACCCCTTTGAGCGAAATCTCTATACTAAGGGTGAGATTCCAGTGATGAATGAACTCTTTTATAAAGTACTGCAAAAGGGCAATGACTTCTGGAATGCTTCCTTTTTCTGTGGCTCAGCAGCGGTAATTCGCAAAACCCATGCGCTGGAGATTGGGGGAATTGCCGTTGAAACCGTTACAGAAGATTGTCACACGGCCTTCCGACTCCATTCCTTAGGTTATGAGTCAGTGTACTATGACCAGATTATGGTTGCTGGCTTAGCCCCTGAAACCTTTGCCTCCTATGTGGGTCAGCAAGTGCGTTGGGCAAGGGGAATGGCTCAGATTCTACGGCTAGAATTCCCCTTGTTGAACTGGAAGGCAAAACATCTCACCTTAGGCCAGCGGATTTGCTATTTTTCAGCCACCTCCCACTTCTTCTATGGCTTTCCCAGGCTGATTTACGCTGTCACTCCCACTCTATTCCTATTGTTTGGCATCAATCCCATTCAGGGTTTGGGGCTAGAAACCTTATTTTATGCCCTGCCCCATCTACTGATTAGCCTCAATGCTAACTATATCACCTACAAAGAAGTTCGCTTTTCCTTCTGGAACGAGGTGTTTGAATTTGTGATGTCATTCCAGACGGGGTATGTCACTCTGATGGCGGTGATTAACCCCAAGCTCGGTTCATTTAATGTAACTGACAAGGGGGTATCGGTTAGTCAGCGGAGTTTTGATTGGCAGTCAGTACAGGGTCTTTTGGTAGTAACAGCTATAGTGATTGCTGCCTTACTAGCTGTTCCGTTTTGGCTGCTGCTCCGCCCAGAAGATACAGAGGCGGTCTTGGTTAACGCCATGTGGTGCGTCTTTAACTCGGTTCTGCTGATAGCAGGTTTGCTGGTTGCCTTTGAACAACCCCAACAACGCCCCAAACACCGCCTGCTACGACGCCTTCCGGTGACAATTCACACCCCTGACCAGAGTTGGCCAGGGGAAACGGTTAATATCTCAGAAAGCGGAGTTTTAATTGCCTTAGATAGCTGGCCCAACCTACCTGATCAAGTAGACCTTGAAATTGTGGGAGATTACGGCAGACGAGCCTTTGTTGCTGGACAAATTATCCGCAAGACACCCATTAGTGACCATCAAGTTCACCTTGCGATTAATTTTATCAACCTCACTCAAGCTCAGCTAGATGATTTAGTCCTAGTAATTTATTCCGATGTCAGGGAGTGGTATTCCCAGAAGCGTGCGACCTTAGACCGACCCATGGGCTCCTTAGGTTTCTTAGCCACTGGTGTGTTCCGTGCCTTCCGAGAGTTGAACACCCAAACCAGTAGTACTAAGGTGCGGAAACAGATTAGGGCTACTGCTCAGCTTTATTGGGAAGGTAAGTTTTACAGTGGCAGGGCAACTGAAATGGGAGTGATGAGTTTACGGGTGGAATTAGACCGCAGCACTGAATTTTCTGACACCACCGAGCAAACTAGTCCATTGCTCACACCAGAAGATTTGCGGAGAATGGAGCAAGACCAACCTTTCGTTGGCTTGCTCTTGAGTCAGGAATCCACTAACCAGTTACCACAGCGATTGTTAGCTCAAATTGTAGATGTCGAAGATTTATCCGATCAAGTTGCCATTGAGTTGAAGTTCCCAGACCAATTAAAGCAGAAACAGGAGACCAAAATTAAACAGCTTTTGAAAGTACTCTAGTTTAAGGTTTAATCGGGTTGAAGGTTTAAGGTTTAATCGGGTTGAAGGTTTAAGGTTTAAGGTTTAAGGAGGTTGGAGGTTTAAGGCTTAAGGTTGAAAGCTCACCGGGTGATTGAGGAAGTAGTGCCAGCGCTTCGGGGTTCCCGTAGCGTGGCCGTAGGCCAATCGCATATCAACCTTCACTGGCCTGATGCCAACATTTGCTTCGGTTTGTAGTCAGACCCTAGCTTGTTGGCACAGAATCCTAAATGACGGCTTTGACCAGGTTCGATCAATCGTCCCCAATCCAGGGGGGTGACCACATAGTCTTTAGAGGATTGAGAGTTTTCCATGTTACGGGGTTGGAAATTACCATTCCAACTATTGTTAATCGCAGCTTGATTCATTTGGAATGTTAATTCCCAGTCTTCAACCTTAGTGCTGCCCTCATTGATAACCTGTATGCCGATGCAAAATCCTTCTTGCCAATCTGAATGCAGGTTAGGTACCACTTTTAAAGGGACACGGTTTCTAGTCTGTGACCTTGTAGAGAGATTAGGGTTAGGGAGATTAGGGCTAGTTTCAGGTGTTGGTCTTGGCTCCCTTAAAGCTTGGTTGGTATCAGGTGGCGATGAAGGTAAAGGTGCCCTGTCGCTAGGTTTGGCACTGGGGGATGGTAAAGGTAGTGGCTCCTTTAAACCTGGATTGGCAAGGGGTGACGGTAGGGGAAGGGGTGTAACTTGAGTTGGTGTGACACGCAGGTTAGGTGCAGGTAACGGTGGGATTACACCAGGGTTGGTACGCAGGTTAGGTGGGGGTAGTGGTGCAACCCTCCTGGGTGTGGGATTGGAGAGGGGTGGAGGTAGTGGTGCAACGCTTCTGGATGGCTGCCTACTTGTTGGTGTTGGTGTAGGCATTTGCCCGATTGACCTGGGTTGGGAATTCGGTAATGGCGTGGGCATTGGTTTGGTTCTGCCTGGTGGGAAACTTGGTCGCGGTATGGAAATTGAGGGGATAATCGGAGCAACTCCCACGTTCGGGGCGAAATTGTTGGCAATTAGCAGTCCCTGAAGCAGTTGTTGCTTAGGAGCCTCCACACTCTGCCAATCATCTTGCAGGATCCCGCCAGTATCCCCACTATTGGGATTCCAACTCCAGTAGGCAAAACTTAGATTGTTTCGATTAATGTAATCTACCAGCCGCCGCTTCCAAACTCCCTCTTTTGAGTTAGGGTCTACCTCCTTTCCACCGAATTCTCCGATCAAAATCGGCGCAATGCCTTGTCTAGCGATATAGTTCCAAGCAATTTCCCAGCGGTATTCCAAATTGTTAGGGAAACTCGGTTCTGAAAACCAAGAGTGATTGAACACTCCAGGGCCGTATTCATGGGGGGAATAGACCAGCTTATTCGGATTAGACAAACGTACTGGATATTCCCTAACCCCTTCCAGATTACCCCCATGCCAATGGGTCGCTAGTCGTTGACCTGGAACATTCTTTTCCACACCTTCAACAACTATCAGCCAATTGGGGTTGACTGCAAGAATGGCATTACCAGCCCTCTGTGCTGCCAGTCGCCAGTCAGTGGCTAGATCGTTTGTTCCCCAGCTGGCTCGACCATGGGGTTCATTTTTCAGGTCTGCACCAATGACATTAGGCTGATTGCGGTAACGAGTTGCCAGCATTTTCCAGGTTTCTATCCAATCAGTTTCCGTAAACCCATCCCCGTACCATAATGGAGGAATACGTTGGTCATTGAGTCGGTGACAGTCCAACAAAATTAATATGCCTTGCTGCTGGGCTTCCTTGATAATGGCATCCATGACCTCCAAGGGCGATTTACCGTAAAGCTCCCGATTGCTACCGATGTTGAAATCAATCCCACTGACCTCTGAGGCTCTTAGGGATTGGATAGAAAACGGCAGCCGAATCATGTTGTAGCCCAAGCTTTTGATCTGCGCCAACATATCCTTGTAGTCTCGTTTCCACAACCCATGAGGAGCATGCAACTCTGTCTCAATCCCAAACCAGTTCACCCCTCTGAGTAATATCGGGCGACCTAGGGAATCAAGTAGTTGTGATCCTTGGGTAGAAAGAGGTAGCTGCATGGTTCTTGCAGCATTGGCTGCATCAACAGGATGGTGAGAAGGCAAGGTTAATTCCATCAGGGATAAAAAGACTAACGCTAAGCCAAGACCAATGATTCGCCAAGGAAGTGTAAATTTGGTTCGCCGGTACTTAGGAAGCCTACTATGCCCAGGCTTGCGCCGTCGAGGCTGCCCGAAATGGCTGATGATTGTCAGCAGGATAGTTGATAGGATGCGGGCAACTCGGGATATGTGCCGGAAAAATCTAGACATCGGTTTCTACAACAAAAGAGGTAGAGTTGGTTACAACTAGAGGTGCGCGCCTGTTCGCGCCCCGCGTCGGCTTTGCCGAAAGGTGCGACCCTAGGCCGCGAGGGATTGCTCGCGGCCTTGGAGGCGCGCACCTAAGAAATTGATATTGAGCTTCCCTCACCCTGAGGTGCGACCCGTGATGGCGAGCAATCCCTTGCCATCACGGAAAGCGCACCTTGACTAACTCGAAAAACTAAATTAAGCAACTATATATATATAGGGCAATGGGTAGGTGACGATAGACAATTCCTTAATATCAATACCCAAAACTAGCGCTAATGTCAGTGTATCTCCTCAAAACCGAAACCATACAATTCCCCTGGTTAAAAATCATGTAATGCTTGATGGGTAAAGGCTAGATTCGAAATCAGCTAGGGATTTCTGGGAGGTTGTCACACAACCGTCACAAAGTATTTTGACAGATTCCAAAGACTAAGTCAGGGCAGGTATTTAAAAAACTTACCAACTTTTGGGGGGGCATACAGTCGAACGCTTATTGAACATGGGTTTTAGTTCCATAACCCTTTTTAGTTTCCCCCACATCCACCTTCAAAACCCTCGGTTTTTCAGGGAGTCTTCTGATTAATTGTAAAGTTCTCAGGTAATCACTAGGAACTGCAAGTTTCAATCTAGAAGGGGTTTATATACCTTCACTACTTATTTCTCTAAATATACCTTCACTACTTATTCATGTAAAATTCATAAACTTAGTAAATCGTTTCATGAAACTTTTATGAAACATGGGATTACTACGGATTAACTTAAAGAAAAGCCAAAGTATTAAAGGGTGCAGCTACAAAAAACTTCTGCCGCTGACCACCGATAAGGAGTGAGCGAAAGACTAAACAGATCACAACTTGATCAAAACTTGGCAAAGTCTGACGCGGCTCAGGTTAAATGGCTGATGCGGCAACTATCGAAGGAAACTACTGATTATGACATCTCCGATTAAGCAATTTGTCCTGAAACCAATTGTATTTTCAGCTGCACTCTTTACAGTCCTAACCATACCACTAGCTTGGTTTGGCTCTAGACCTTTAAATATCCAAGTACAAGAGGAGCCAGTGTTTGACGGTAAACTAATGGACGTAGCTCCACCTTACTTGGGCTTAGCAGCGCTACTAAGTCTGACTGTAGGAACTGCTACAGTGGCGATGACCGGATGGCGCTCCGCTGACCGCAACCGGTCTGATATAGAGGCACAGTTATCGGGTCTTGAGGAAAATCTCAAGAAAAAGGAGGAATTGTTAGAGACACTTCAGCTCTCAGACTCTAGGTTAGACGCTTCTGGACTGAAGGAGTTTACCTCAGAGAAAGACACTTCACTATCTTTGAACGACAACTACCAGCCCATTAGCAATGTTGAGCAAGTCACTTCTGAATCCTTGCCCAAAAACTACCATCCGATTGCCGAAACTGGGTCGGTAACTGAACCTGTAATAATTACCAATCAAACAGTGGATCATGAACCATCCACTCAATCCCCCACTAAACCCGACTTGGACGTGCGAGCAGCTACGGCTAGGTTTCCATCGGTGCAATCATTTCTAGCCTATGCTCCACCCAATGCTGCTCAGGAGCCACAGAAGAAACCAACTCCCCTTAATGGTGATGAGTTTGACCAACTCTACACTAAAGTTCAGCATCTTATGTCTCAGATGGTCACTGTAAAAAAGGCTATGAAAAGACGGTCACCGAAAACCTCACTCGAGTAGTCGTGATCAGATAGCTACCAAAAAAACTTGGTAATGGCTAATTCCTAGATATTGATAGTTAAGTCATATCAAGGGTTAGTCATTATCTTTTCTTACCAGTCAAACCGGAATCTTACCACGTAATGTTTTAATAAAAACCCTAATCACATCAGCTCGATTCTGTCTAGTCTGTTCATAATGTTCATGTGGATTGCTTCAATAATTCTATTGCTTCAATAATTCAAGGTCTAACTCCTAAAGAATCCTCGTCACAAACCATGCAAGCACTGTCAATATCAGTGCTAAATGCCTTGAATGCACCCTTACTATGGACTGACATCATATGCACTGACATCAATTCAGTTCAGAATTCGTCGAAAGCATCGCTACAATGCGGTCGAATCTTTTCCTATTTTGCCAACCTAGCCACAAGGGGAGAACTTGGGCTTCTGCTAATTCTAGTACCAAGGATTGAATTTCTTGGTCAGATGCCTGTCCATAAAGCAGTAGTACTAAGAACCCATTGAGTTGCCGTGCCATTGTTTTAGCTTGAGGTAAGGCATCTATAGCTTCAGTCCAATGGACAGGGAACATCAAATGAAGTGGCTTATCGTCTCCCATGTGGATTAGAGTCGGTTTGAGGAGATTGCAAGTGCCATGAGGTCCCTCGTACCAAGGGCGATGATTTTCTAGGTACGCAGCTTCTGACTTTACCCAAGTATTCATTTTGTACCTCTAAGTTTATTATAGCTCTTATTTTCTTTATGGTAATTGATTAAAAATGGATTCGCTCAAATTATTTGTAGTCTACAACGAACAAATGCTCTTAGGGTTAGCTTTTGAGAATTTATCCAATGGTTGATTCGTTAAAAAAAACATGGATTGGTAGTATTTACTCATTTATGCCATTTTATAATGCTTAAATTAATTTAAAAAAAATCCATAGTTTGCAATTGTTTTTTGAGTTATATATAAGTTATACTTTAGTTAACGAATAATTGAATTTATGGCCAATTTATAGTGATTTATATTCCCACACCGGTGAGGCTGGAATAACTTACTAGGAAGCGTGTTTTTTAAGTTATTGATCTGACCAATAGTCAAGATTTAGAGTGACAGTAACCTGGGATGAACGATAAAAATTTCCCTTTACCTTTATCCTTTGGTAAAACTTCATCCTTTCTTGATGCAAAGCGCTCATGGGGGTAACCACGGCAGTCGCTCATGGCCCATGGGTCTGTGTGCGGAACCTGCGTCCGCACCGCTGTTTGCCCCGTGGAACAGCAGTCGCTCATAGGGGAAACCCCCCCAGGTCGGCGCTGCCTTCCCAAGACCGCGCTGCCTCCCCAAGACCGTAATGGTGCGTTTGACCCGTAATTAAATTCGCCACGGGTCGCACCTCTGCATCGCTTTTACAATTACGAAAAAATTCGCGCGAAAATTGGCACATTTCCCGCGCCCGGGCCCCACACTTCCCACACTTCCCTTCTTTATTTACAAATATGAGATGCACCTGATAAGCAAAGGACAAGGGCTGATCGAAAAACTTGATCTCAAAAACCCTGGGTTAGGTGGTAACTTCTATTAGTTTTTATGGTTCCTTGAGGAGGAATAGTGGTTTTGCTTAACAAGTATAGCATTTTCACGTGAAATGAAAACGCTATATACGTTGAGAGCTCCTAATTTATATATAGCGCTAGATTTATGGAGTAATAAAGTGAGCAATGCGATCGCTTTTGGCGGGCTCTTCGAGCCATCGCGTATTTCCCAAGCCAGCAGTCCCTCACCAACATGAAATTCTGAAACTCTTAGGTTCAGCTACCGTTTATCAAGTTCCATAACGCAGTGATTGACAAGCTGGAGTATCAAGGAGAAACATGATCGGTTTGAAGAAGCCCAGTCTCTAGTTCCTTGGCATTACCAATGGATTGTACTACACAAGTTTCTGCCCCTGATCGTGAGCCTATGAAGTAGTTGAGACCGTGCTCAAGGAGGGTCGTCAATGGTATAACTGGCAAAATCAGCCATTTATTCCAGTGGAGTTTTCAGTTGCTGCTTACCGCTTTGGTCACAGGCAAGTCAGACACCAACACTGGGTTCACATTCAGGAAAATTTGGTATTGTCGATCCCGTAGCGTGGCCTACGGCCAATCCCATAAGCGCGGAAGCTTAGCTTCCGGAGCGTAGCGTGAGCAAAGCTCAATCTTCTTAAATTTGCTGGAGTGCCATAAAAACTATAACTTGATAGGGTGCTATAAAATTATACCAATTCACTAAAACCTTGCTATCTATTATTGCATAAGGTAAAAAAATAATGGGAAAAAGTAAAGCTAAACTATTTTACTTTTTTTTCTCAATTTTGAGTATAGTAATTTGTAGTATTCATAAGTATTAATTAAGTTAAATGGTACCCACAATTCTGGCTCTTGACTTTGACGGTGTTCTGTGTAACGGACTATTAGAATATTTTCAGACGGCGTGGCGTACATACTGTCAAATTTGGAAACCCGCCAGTGAAACACCACCCGAAAATTTAGCAGCTAGCTTCTACCCCTTACGACCTGTTATCCAAATCGGCTGGGAAATGCCAATATTGATTCACGCGCTGATTCTCGGTATTTCAGAAGACGAGATTTTGCAGAATTGGTCAACGGTTTCCCAGTCTATCGTTAATTCCGAGACCTTAGACAGAACCGATATAGCTAAGCAGTTAGACACTATTCGGGATAAATGGATTACTACCGATTTAGATGGTTGGTTGAGTCTACACCAATTTTATCCCGGTGTGATTGAGCGGTTGGATCAAATACTTTCCACAAATACCACACAGGTATATATTGTTTCTACTAAAGAAGGACGCTTCATCAAACAACTATTGCTGCAACAAGGTATTAAATTACCACAAGACAGAATTATTGGCAAGGAGTCCAAACGACCCAAACATCAAACCCTACGACAATTAATTGAAACTTTTCCAGGGGAAGCCGTAACACTATGGTTTGTGGAAGATCGGCTCAAGACCCTTAAATCTGTGCAACAGCAGCAAGACCTCAAACCGGTGAAACTCTATCTAGCTGATTGGGGCTACAACACCAAAGCTGAGCAAGAATCTGCTTGTAATGACCCGAGAATTCAGTTGTTGTCTCTTGAACAATTTTCCCAGGATTTTTCAAATTGGCTAGATTAAGCATTAAGTATTAGTCCTAATGGCAAGCGAAATTTAGGTTTTGTCAGCATTTCAGGGAACTCTATAACTATCACCTCTGAGATGGTGTTCTCAACCAGGGGTGAAAGGGATTTTGAATAACACGCTTTTCGGTTGGGGTTTCTATGGGATGCGACACCTAATTTTTAAACTCTGGAACTGGTTACTCAACCTAATTTTTCAGAGAATAATCCTGGTTCTAACGATCATGTTTTGCCTGGGAGTGGGAATTGCCCTCTCAAGCATGTCTCGTCTCTCTATGGATCTAATTGAATCCCACGCACTAGAGTATTCCGCCTTATCCACTCAAGTTATTAATGAGGCACGTAACCTCTACAGTACTGAGGTGGTTAGTCGTGCTAAAACTGTTCATGGGATTACCGTTACCCATGACTACACCACCAAAAAAGGGGCAATTCCTAATCCAGCTACCTATGTGATAGAACTGGGTTCGCGCATCAGTGCCAATGATACGGGAGCTTTAATCAGGGATACTCTTAAACCGTGATTAATCGGGGTAAACCCGGATAAATCGGTCAAGGTCAATTTATTGTTGCTTGAGTGAGGAGTGGTCAAGCAGTAACTGGAGTCGAACCTTCCACTCACTATCTAAGCGTTCCTTGCATCCCGGCAAGGAGATCCCTAAAAGCTTGAGTTCTGCTATGCTTAGAATCAAGCCATCCTAGCTTAACCGCATCAGCTAAACTCAAGTCCATACCTTCCAGGAAACGCGCGGTACGACGCAACAATACTGCTTGGACTTCTTCCCTTTTCGTATACCGGGAGATCTCGTGATCTGTACCACGACCAAGAATATTCCGTGCAGCATTGTGATCAGCCTGCAACACGACCCCATTAAATCTGGTAAAGGTGTCCCCTTTCCTGACCCCTAACAGGGTGCCAGTTACGGAGTCAACTTGCGACGTGTAGCTTGGCTGAATTTCTAAAACTACTGAACCAGTCCAGTTAGCCCATTTTTGTAAAGAGTCTCGAATAGCTCCTTTCATCCAGCTATTCAATTTTCGAGACATTGCTAATGATTGACGTTTCCCTTTGATTGGTTCGGTTAAATCTTCTGCGAAGACTTTCAATGATTCCCCATTAAAAAGTGACCTACTTGCAGCGCCTATAATGGCTATAATTCCTGCCTGGTCTTTTCTGTAGCGACGATTTTCCGTTTTTCGGCTCAGATTATTTTCTAGTATGCGAGCTGATTTGGCCGGGTCGATTTTTTTTAACTTTCGATGCAGTGCCCACAATTTTCCACGATGGCGGTTTTTCTGAGTAATTCTATCAGACTTATTACTTGCCAATTTGCCTAAGCCCAGACCATGGGCACGGCCATCTGAATCGTAAAACGCTTCTGTGTAACCCTTATCTACGCCCAGAAAACGACTTTCCTTGGCAATATTGACAGTTCCATGCTCAACCAAAAAATGGATTTCAAAACGCTGGAAATCTTGATTGTGAATTAGTCTAATCTGTCCAGTTATTTTTCGATTAGACCTTACGAGAATTCGATTCCGTTTCCCTCTACGTAATCCCGCCATTTCTAACTGATAAGTGTGTCTAGATATTCGCTTACAGGAGTAACCATTTTGTTGGTAGACTATTTGATTATTTACCCAAGAATGGCCACGCTGAAAAGTTTTCCTGACAATTCGATGTAGAAATGGATCCTCTAGAAAACTAGAACTCGATAATTGCTTGTAGCACTGAGAACGTCGTTTTTCGTTCTCTTTGCCTGGAAATTGTTTATGCAGAATTTTTCCTAATGCTTCAATACAAGCGGCTTGTTGGGCACTAATGGCTTTAGCGACATCACTAACCGTCCATTCCATTAGCTTGGATGGCAACCCTAAAGACTCTGGAGTCCTAAAAGCTCTGACTTCTGGATAAGCTTTCCTCCAATCAAGTCCCCAATGACTGACGCTGCCCAGCTTGTTATAGGACTCAGAGCGAACTACGCCTAAACGATCCATCATGGCAAAAAGCTCAGCTTCAACCGTCATTGACATCCCAATTACTGGGACTACCTGGGTTGAGAGCTTCTTAATTGTACCTGATTTTTTCTGGCGATTAGGCATCGCTCACGCTAGTTGGCATCTGTGTCCATTATACCCTAAAAAATCCGTTTTTATCCCGCTTTTTGGCTACTTAATTGCAAGGCAAATTAATCTAGCAGATTGATCTCCTGTCGGGGACAAAGGTTATGCGATGGCTCGAAGAGCCCGCCAAAGGCGATTGACCGTAGGTCACGCTACGCGATCGCAAAAGCAAAATTTTCTCAACCAGTTCTCCCCAAGCCCGCTACAGATGTTGATTTTAATCATTATCGTGGTTTAGTTTAGCATTCATAGGTTGAATTGCCTGGGTGATGACCATGATATTCGTTACAAAACTGTACATAAAATTGTATAAAAATTCAATTTTTGGAGTGATTAATTAGAGTGAGGGCAACCAATAAAGCTTAATGCTCTTGGTAGTCCTAAACCAGTAAGGATGAGTTATAGTCATGAATCAAATACCAGATAACGGGACTTTGACAAAATCTTGCAATCCAATCACCGATCAACCTAGATGGGGAGGGCGATTCACCTTGGAGGCGTATATCATTAAGTATTCACTTTCAGGCAATTGACCTTTTTCCCTTACCCAGAGAGGTTTTCATCCCAATTCTGGCCGATTACGGCTACACATCAATAGTGGCTCGGACTGAAATTTAAATGCATATTCTGCATATTGCCTTAACACAGAAAGTCCAGTGAAACAGTACCCTTTTGGGTACTGTCAGCATTACCTATTATTAAGGAATAATAGGTAAAGAAGCCGTTACTACCAACTCAACATTGCTTTACATGTAGCAGCTTGCAGCCATCGTAATGGTTCGCGGACCAAAACACTCAGCTCATGTGGCAAATGGTGAAGTATGACACTCACCTTTAAATTACTACCCAGGGAAATGCATTAACTCAGGCTTCCACTCCACTAAAAAACTAGCTATAGCGTTCAGGTGTGACAAGCAGCCTTGTCAGCCTTCAGTGGTGCTCACTTCATCGGTGCTAAGGTCCGGGCTAGTGGCTAATTCCAATCCTCTGATAATTACAGATTACATCCATTTTGCAGAAAGGGATAAACTATGGAATTTGATCTGATCATAGTTGTTTGATCAAAGCTAAATATCAAACTTTAGTGATTTTTTTGTGAAAATGCTAAATATTATATAAGTGTTATATAATATTTTTTGGAGACAAGTAAGCTATCAATAGCAAGAGTTGATTGAACTCTTAATTACTTAGATCCAAGTTCAAACTATCTGTTTTGGAACTGTCAGTTCATGGTGTTCACTGGGGAGCATGTCACCTTTGTGATTATGTATATATATCCCCCCACTACTCCCCTTAAAAACGGGGGGAATTAGATTCACAAGTCCCCCTTACGCGCGGGGGATAATGGGGGTACTCAATCAGGGATTAACAAAACTGACATGCTCCCTGTTCGCTGAAGTTTTGGGTTCTATAGCATTTATAAATAGCTCATGAACCCCAATGGTGATGTCTCATAACACCAAAAACCACTCGGATAATCTTGATGCAATAGCGAGTGGGGATGGGCTGTGTGGGTCACCTGGGTCCGCACCTTGAAAGCCCCGTGGAAATCCCAAAACCTCGCTGGATCGCTTTTTCCTACTGTTTACTGTGCCCTGATACGACGTTCCGTAATCTCAAGGGCACAGCGCTATAGCTTTTCAGGGTTTAAACTACATCTACTTTTTGGCAACCCATAGTTTTGCCGACAGAAAAAACTACCAGAAAAAACTCCAGTTGTTAATCTCGACGGAGTATAGTTCTACTTTGTTTTAACTTAATTCAATGACTTTAAATCATTAATTTATGGTCATTGCAGAAGTTTTAAATAGTGCTGTAGGCACGCTCACAAAACCAAGACAGGGCGCATCTTAAAAATCAAAATTTTGATTGTAATTAGCTCAAACTTACCCTGACCAAAAACTCTGGATGACTTGTCTATAATATCTGCACCAAGCCACCTTGGTATTGCAGACTGGATTAAGCTCAAAGATGCCCAATTTGGGGCTGTGGGAAATAGAAAACCGATTAATATGAACAACGAGCAACGTAAAGAAGCCAAAATTCCTCAAAGTCATTATTTAACAGCCTTCCAACGCAAACTGCTCCAAAAAAGCCTAGAAGAGGATTTACATGAATCCTACCGTCAGCGGATTCAAATTATGTTATTAGCAGATGAGGGCAAATCTCAAACGGAAATTTGTCAAACCTTGGGGTGTTGTGCCGCAACAGTAAGACATTGGATGCATATCGCTCGTAGTGGGATGGCTCACCAATGGCAGGATTGTCCCATTGGTCGCCCCAAGGCAGTCAATGAGGAGTATTTAGACCGTTTGAAAGAACTGATTAACCAGAGTCCCCGGGATTATGGGTATTCCTTTCGCCGCTGGACAGTGAATTGGTTGAACAAACATCTGGCCAAAGAATTCGGGATTGAACTCAGCAATCGCCACCTGCAACGATTGCTCAAAGACATGGGATTATCGACTATACCAACACGGAGAAAGGTTAACTCCCCTAGCAGACAGGAAAACGATGGTCACAGCATCTTTATTTCTGACCTGAAATCCGCTAATGGCTCCGAGTCCAATAGTTTTTGGCTATTTAATCCCAGCAACATGGCATGAGATTATGGTTCGACATACATCTACATCTAATCCTAGATCTAATCCACTGATTTCCCCTGAGCAGCTCGCTAATACTCTAGGGCATTCTCTTTCAGAATTAGAGGTATCACGCTGTCTCAAACAAATAAAATATCGCGAGCCAACGGTCGGTCAATTTTGGCAGTCAACAGATGCTGAAGCTGGCATTTATATTGTGATTTCCGGAAAGGTCAGACTGATTAATAGCGCCGGGGAGTTAATTACCAATCTAGAAGCGGGAGCTTCGTTTGGGGAGTGTACTTTCTTTCCAGAAGAGTCTTTTGAGTCCTACTCAGCCAGAGCATCCCTCAAAACCAAGCTCTGTTATCTAACTCCGGAACTGTTATTTCCCCTGATTAGCAAACATCCCCAAATCCGCGAACATTTTTATCGTCAGGCCCAAGGGCAAAATTCCCTGCTGATGCCTTCGGAAACTCCTTTGGGAGAGTCGCAGAAAGAGAGAGTGGGGGAAGTAAAAAGAGTGGGGGAAAAGAAAGATATCCCCACCTCCGGAGACGAAAAACCCAAGCAAACCATCAGCAAAGCTTACTTTCCTAGCCCTACTCAAAAAGTTGGTCATTTGTGGCAGCGAGTGATCCGGCGCTATCCGTTTTTTGCCCAACAGAGTGGTTCTGACTGCGGTGCTGCCTGTCTGGTGATGATCGGTCGCTATTGGGGGAAACGATTCAGTGTTAATCGCTTGCGAGATATCTCCAATGCTGACCGTAATGGCGCTTCATTGCGGGGACTATCAGCGGCTGCCGAAAGTATTGGCTTTTCCACTCGACCAGTGAAAGCTAGTCTGGATCGACTGGCAAAACAACAGCTACCTGCGATTGTCCACTGGGAAGGAAAACACTTTATTGTTGTTTATGAAATCACCAACAAGCATGTGGTAATTGCTGACCCTGCTCTTGGTCAGAAAAGTCTGAGCCACCAGGAATTCAAAGCGGATTGGACTGGTTATGTACTGCTACTGGAACCCACAGCAATCCTGAAGGATACCAAAGAAAGTAAGACCTCTTTCTGGCAATTTTTTGAGTTGGTAAAGCCTCACAGTGTCGTGTTGCTGGAGGTGTTTTTTGCTTCCCTGATGATCCAGATATTTGGTCTGATTACACCGATATTTACCCAGATAATTTTAGACCGAGTGGTGGTGCAACGGAGCACCCTCACCCTAACCGCTGTGGGGTTAGGATTGCTGATGTTTACTATGTTTCGGGTTGCGATTACCGGGTTGCGGCAATATTTGCTTGACCACACCGCAAATAAAGTAGACCTAGCACTAATTGTGGGGTTTATCAGCCATACATTGCGATTACCTTTAGGTTTCTTTGAGTCTCGTTTTGTGGGTGATATTACCTCCCGGATTCAGGAAAATCGTAAAATTGAGCGGTTTCTTACCGGTGAAGCGTTATCTATCCTGCTAGATTTAGTAACAGTTTTTATCTATGTGGGATTGATGTTTTGGTACAGTTGGAAGATGGCGCTGCTAATTTTAGTAATTGTACCACCCTTTTTCCTGTTGGCGTTGATTTCTACACCCTTTTTAAAACGAATTTCTCGGGAAGTATTTAATGCGATCGCAAAAGAAAGCAGTTATCTGATTGAAGTGCTTTCTGGTGTCCGCACTGTCAAGTCTACAGCAGTTGAGCAAACCGTACGCTGGCATTGGGAAGAGTTATTAAATAAAGAGGTTAAAACTAACTTTTCTGGGCAAGTGATTAGCAATCGACTCCAGATTTTCAGCAATACCATCGAGGGGTTAGCCACTACCGCACTGCTCTGGTTTGGGGCATGGTTGGTGATTCAAAATCAGCTCACCATTGGGCAATTGGTGGCTTTTAATATGTTGCTGGGTAATGTGATTACCCCTTTCCAGCGGATCACGGTACTGTGGAATGAATTTCAGGAAGTGGTGATTGCTATGGAGCGCATCAATGATGTGCTGGATTACCAACCAGAAGAAGATTTGCACTATCAAGCACGGCAATCATTACCTCAATTGCGCGGTCACATTCGTTTTGATAAGGTCACCTTCCGCTATCACCCAGAAAGTGATACCAATGTCTTGGAAAATCTTAGTTTTGAGGTAAAACCAGGGCAAATGGTCGCCCTAGTGGGGCGCAGTGGTTCCGGGAAAAGCACCATTTCCAAGCTGATGTTGGGGCTGTATCTTCCCTCAGATGGGAAGGTATTGATTGATGGGCAGGATATCACCAGTCTTTCCTTAGGCTCCTTGCGCCAGCAAATTGGTGTGGTGGATCAAGATACCTTTCTGTTTGGAGGGACAATTCGAGAAAACATCAGTCTGGCTTATCCCTCAGCCACCTTAGAAGAAATTATGGCAGCAGCAAAACTGGCCGGTGCTGATGAATTTATCCAAAAATTGCCCATGGGCTATGAAACCGAGATTGGGGAGGGAGGAGGGATGTTGTCTGGGGGACAGCGACAGCGTTTAGCCATTGCTCGCGCCCTCTTGGGAAATCCCCACCTATTAATTTTCGATGAAGCCACCTCCCACCTGGATGCAGAATCCGAGCGGATTATTCAGACCAATCTCAATACTATTCTCAAAAACCGCACCACCCTAGTGATTGCTCACCGTCTTTCTACCGTACGGAAAGCTGACCTGATTTTAGTCCTCGATAGAGGGGTCTTGATAGAAAGCGGTACTCACGAAGACTTAATGGCAAAGCGAGGACATTATTTCTATCTGAATCAGCAGCAATTATAGCGCAGGGAATAGGGTGTGGGGTGTGGGGAGTAGGGTGTGGGGTGTGGGGTGTGGGGTGTGGGGTGTGGGGTGTGGGGAGTAGGGAGTAGGGAGTAGGGTGTGGGGTGTGGGGTGTGGAATATAGGTTATGAACAATATTTCTGATTTTTAATAACACCAAAAAATCCTCCCAACTCTTTGTTACTGTTCCCTGTTCCCTGTTCCCTGTTCCCTGTTCCCTGCTCCCTGTTCCCTGTTCCCTGTTCCCTGCTCCCTACTCCCTGCTCCCTGCTCCCTGCTCCCTGCTCCCTGCTCCCTGTTCCCATCAATCCTATGTTCACAACTCAAATGGAAATACTGCTATGCCTGAAAATCATACATTGAATGGACATAGTCCTACTCAAACTCTTCCAGACCAGCGTCGGTATCAGGAGTTACTCACCCAAGAAACGACTCCTCAACCTAGGAATGATCAACCGCTCCAGGGTCATGACTGGTCTTATGCTACTAAGGAACTGCTGGATACATTACCCCAGGTTTGGACAAGGGGATTACTGTATTTTTTGATAGTATTTATCGGTATTGCGTTACCTTGGGCGATCTTAGCTCAGGTGGATGAGACGGGAAAAGCCAGAGGACGATTGGAACCTACGGGGGAAACTATCAAACTTGATGCTCCAGTGGCAGGAACGGTAGCAGCAATTAAGGTGAAAGAAGGGGAATTGGTAACGGCTGGTCAAACCTTACTAGAACTGGAATCAGAGTTAGTTAGCACTGAACTTCAGCAGGAACAAAAAAAATTAGAAGGGCAACAGAATCGCCTGAATCAATTAGAGGTGCTGAAAAACCAATTGATACTAGCTCTGCGTACCCAGGAGCAACAAAACCAAGCTCAAGAGTTAGAAAAACAGGCGCAAGTCGAGCAAGCACGGCAGAATCTGGAAGCCTTTAAATTCGCCTACAGTTTACAAAAAGAAGAACTATTGGCACAAATAGAGCAGGCACGAGGGGCGATAGACTCTAGCAAGGTTGCCTATGAATTAGAAACTATTCGTTTAGAAAGTGCTGAGGAAAAAATTCCCCGTTACAAAAACGCTTATGAAGAAGGGGTTTTGTCAAAAGAACGCTTTTTAGATGTGCAACAGTCAGCCAAAGAAGCCCAGAAAAATATCATCAGAACTGAATTAGACATAAAACAAGCTCAGTCTCGCCTGAAAGAGCAACAAGGTAGTTATGAAAAGACCATTCATCAAGCCTCCGCTGATATTAAACAAGCTCGCCTGCGCTTACAAGAGCAAGAACGGAGTTATAAAACTTTAGTTCATTCTGGTAAACTAGCTTTACTAAAAAGTGAGGAACAACTCAAGAATATAGAAACCCAAATTACTACCCTCCAAGCTGAACTATCCCAGAGTAAAAGTCAGATAAAATCCTTGGAATTTCAGTTAAATCAAAGGGTGTTAGCTGCTCCGATCGAGGGAATAGTGTTTCAGTCCCCGATCAAAAGTGCCGGAGCTGTAGTGCAACCTGGAGACACTATAGTCGAGATTGCCCCAAAGGGGTCGTTCCTTTCCCTGCGAGCCCAGATCGCTATTTCAGAAAGTGGCTCCTTACGGGAAGGAATGGCAGTAAAAATGAAGTTTGATGCTTATCCTTTTCAAGACTATGGAGTAGTAGAAGGAACAGTAATCAAGATTTCTCCAACCTCCAAGGTTACGGAAACGGAGCAGGGTAAAGTGCCTACTTATGACCTAGAAATTAAACTCAATAAAACCTGTATGCCCACACCAAAAGAATGTATTGCTCTCCGCCCAGGGGACACCGCAACAGCAGAAGTCATTGTGCGGCAGCGTCGGATTATGGATTTAATTCTCGATCCATTTAAGAAGTTGCAGCAGGGGGGTTTGGAATTGTAGCAATTATCAATTGGGTGAGATACAAAGTCTTAGGTTTTATTAGGGAGTAGGGAGCAGGGAGTAGGGAGGTATGAGGAGTTGGACATATAGCGCTACGGGCAAGGCAAAAGGCAAAAGTGTACTATAACAGCTTTTCTACTTGTATCAATGTCCTCACCTTAATCGGTAGTGCTATAATCAGCGACTGCATCAAAGCAATGAGTAAAAATGCTATATGTAACAGTTTTCTATCCCATGAGGAAGGGATCCCCCTAAATCCCCCTTAATAAGGGGGACTTTGAGGCAATGAAGCGTACCTCATAAATGCGATAAACGTGCTGATATAGCACTAGGGCGTGTTTTCAAAGTTTTATGCAAGATTATGATCCCCCCCAGCCCCCCTTAATAAGGGGGGAGCCATACTCAAAGTCCCCCTTTTTTAAGGGGGATAATGGGGGATCTCCGAGTTTCAAGACACTCCCTACTCCCTACTCCCTACTCCCTGCTCCCTGTTCCCTGTTCCCTATTCCCTGTTCCCTATTCCCTACCAATTACCAATAAATAATCATGTTACCAGCTATTACGATTACCACTGAAGATATTTTTCACCAAGTCCAGCTAACCTGCCAAATCCCAGAAATTATTGAAGGGATTGTGACCCGCAAGATTATTGCGGCTACTGCTGAAAGTGCTGGCATCCGTGTAGAGATTGAAGACCTTCAAAAGGCAGCCGACCAATTCCGATTAATGAACAAACTTGAGAATTCAGAGGACACTTGGGCATGGCTGCAACAACACAGTATGTCTTTAGATGATTTTGAAGAGATAGTGTATACTAATTTGATTGCTGGTAAGGTAGTTCAAAATCTGTTTGCGGATAAGGTTGAACCCTATTTCTTTGAACATCAGCTCGATTATGCTAGTGCAGTTATTTACGAAGTCGTTTTAGATGATCAAGAGCTAGCGATGGAACTCTTTTATGCCCTGGATGAAGGGGAAACAAGTTTCTATGAAATTGCTCACGAATACATCCAGGATACTGAGTTGCGGCGCTCTGGAGGATATCGGGGAATTGTTAAGCGTCAGGAGTTTAAGCCGGAAATTTCTGCTGCTGTTTTTGCGGCTGAGCCGCCACAGTTGCTTAAGCCGATTGTTAGTTCTAAGGGAGTGCATCTGATTTTGGTTGAGGAGATTCTTAAATCGGAATTGGATGGGAAGTTGCGGTCTGAGATTATGTCTGATTTGTTTACTGGGTGGTTGAAGGAACAGATTGGGGAAGTTGAAGTTGTTAAACAGTTAGATTCTCAGATAGATTAATTATGTCTAAAGGAGTATAAATATCTTCTGAACCGGGATTGATATAAGGGCGCTCTAAGTCAATCCCCGCATTTTCAAAATGTTTGATAATGTATTTCATGCGTGCTTCTGGGGAATCGTCTTTGTTGAGATGAGCTTCCAGGAGAGCCTTGGCTAATATTTTACAACGATTCATTCCGAAACCATCCAAATATTTAAAATTTTCTTCAGGCTTTTCTGCTAAACCCAAACCAGGAGCCAGCATTTTCGTAAATAAAGGAACTTGAGGTTCAAAATGTATAGCGTTTTCTACATAAACATTTTTCAGAACTTCCCTTATGGATAGATAATCATCTTTATCGAAGCGTAACATTCCTGCGTCATATCGTCCATAATTAATAGGATTATGTAAAACATGAAATATAAAATTAATACTAAGTTCATTAAATTTAATCGTTATTTCTTTCATAAGTGCAACTGCACCTTTAGAGCTAAAATTAAAGTAAATATATACCCAATTTCTGAAATACTGAACATTATCTCCAAAAGCTGCATAGAACTGATTGACTATTTGATAGGATGGTGTAAACACTGATACCCAATCCCCTTCTACAGCCGACTGATCTTCTAGTCTAAGATGGTCTTCTGGCTTAACATGTATTGTAAGACCCTTCTTGTCTAATGCAAGACTTCCATCCGCTTCCTGTCTTATAACTCGCGCCCCAGGATTCCACCATCCTTTTCCTGGATTATTATTTTGCAGTTGTTGAAAAAATTCCCAATCAACTTCTGAAGATATATTCTTCAGCAAGACTTGATCCTTTGACTTTAAGGGAATAATTTCATTGGTTTCTATTATGAATTTATCATTATGATAAATACTGAATATTAAGTCAGTAATGAGGGAGCTTAAGTAATCATTCTGGATATTCTGAGGTAGTTGTTGAAGCTTCGCAATAGCATCATCAGAAGGTTTTAAAGGGTGATAGTTTGGATAACTGATCAAAAATTCCGTAGAGTTTATGTAAAATTGATTAACAATATCTTGTAGGTATTCTAAATTTTCCATAATTTTAAAAAAAAGTAAAGTATTTATAAGTTTAGAAAGTAATATTTTCCAGGGTAGTGGTACACAAGTAGTGATTTTAGCTCCCGTTAGCTTGACCAGACCGTAGCCAAACCACTATATCTTTACCACTACCTTTTCCAGCAGTTCTGACTCTTTGATACCAAAAACAGATCTAAATGATGTTTCTGGACTACAGAGTAGTTTTCTGGCTACCTTAAGTATGGCATGACATCGCGCATCAAAACCATAGAAAGACTGGATAATTGCGATAACTTTGTATATTAATGCTAAACCAGTAAACTGAACAACTCGCCGAAGTAAGTCAGGAACTTCTTGTATTATTTCTGGGTATTTACCAAGATAAGATCTGATAAATACTACTAGTGAAGGTTGAAGAGACTCTAAGGGGACTAAAGCTAAATGTAGAGATTGTTCCAATTTAATATCGGGATGAATAATAATGCTTTCCAACCATAATAGTAAATAGCCAGCAATTACTGTTCCCAAGTCAAACGCTGGATCGCCCCAACTACATTTCTCCCAGTTACTTAGCCTAATAATAGACTTATTAAAATTATGGGCTTGCTCTAAATTATCTAGCCAATATTGAGAGATGTAAATATTATTAAACTGAAGGTTATTATGAGTAATACATCGGTGATGATGATTAGTTACAAGCTCTTTAACTGCCATTATTAAGGTTTTAGAGCCTTGATAAGTCGCTATAAAACCATTACCTTGAAAATGAATTTCTTGTAGCCAAGCTTCGGGATAAAGTCTATCTAGTAAATAATCAGGATAAGGGAATTGATAGCACAATTCTCCTTCGATAGTTTGATTCATAAAATGGTAGCATTCCTGAGAATTGAGAGTCTCACGATGTAAATTTGCTAAAGTATTACCCATTAACTCTGATATTTTTGTTGAAAATCCTTTATTCTCTATGTAATGACTTTCTAAATTAAGATAATTTTCCGGGCATTGGTAAATTACTATCGAGTTTATTTTATCAAAATAAAGCAATTCTAAAAGCAAAGAACTGAGGTCAATCAAATTTGAGCAAGATGCTAAAAACTCATAAAAAAGTAATTCATTTTTTATTTTGTTTTTTATTACTTCAGCACTATGATGAAGCTGTTTAACAAAAATTTGGCCCAATTTAGGTATATTAACTGTTAAAGATATGAAGTTATCTCTACCTGCTGTACTACATTGAGGATAAATTTTTGCAAATACTAGCTCCTGTTGTTGTAATAGTTTAGAGGTAATTAAATAGGAAAATAAGTTATTAGAACTTAATTTTATGTACATTAGTTATTGCTCCGATAAGCCAAATAGAACTTAAGGTAAATAAATGGTAGTAGTATCTGAATCCAAATCTGGATAAGTTACTCTCCTTAGAGAAAGCTTGAACAAAACATCTCTACAAGGTTTGATGATTCTAGAAAAAGGAGGGAATTTGAACTAGATTTGGTATGATTACTCCCTTCCCGGCGTAAGATTACCTATTGATTTTTACAGTTTTTAAGGCATTTGCGCCTATTTTAATCGGTATTGTTTGCGCGATAAGGGAGTAATAAGTTAAACTAGTGCAATAAACTTTATGATGCAATAATAGAGTTTATTGCATCATTCGCCTACTGTTTCGGGGATGAGGTAGTGGGACACAAGTAGTGATTTTAGCTCCCGTTACCTTGACCAGAGCGTAGCCAAACCACTACATCTTTAGCACTACTCTACCTGCATCCGATACAGCTCCGAGCAGATGTGAAGCAAATCTCATTATTACTCTTTAGTCCTCCAAATACATTTCCAGATAGACTATCATCTAGATTCTGCATCAAACCCTCATCATCCGCAAATAAATCAGCGCCAGCGGGTTTTAAATCATTAATTTTGATGTCAGCCATTTGAGTTTTTCTCCAATAATTAATGTGTGTTCTTGACCAGGAATCAATTAGTAATTTTTGATTCCTGTTTTAATCCTATTAAAATTAATTTATTATGTCTATTATTTTTAGAGATTATTGATGCTAAAGCAAACCCATTTTTGTCATTAAATTAGATGTAGTGATCTACGGATAAACCTATTCATAGCTCATAATTAACCTATAACTTACCTTGAGCAGTACTCTTATAGTTAACCTCTCGCTAATTTACCGAATCAACTAAAACAGTTATGTCCACAAAACTCTTGAAACTGAGAAAAACCATAAAAAATAGCCCAAGACTACTCTTGGACTAAAAGACTAAGAGAAGAAGTGCTAAATTAATTAGCACTTCTTTTGAGCATGAGACTTTAGGCTCTTCTCTGAGGGCGTAACAAGTCGCCTGCAAGCTTTATGTGCTAAGGGTTTCAGTTGGTAAGTCTTTGAGAATATGGAGCCAGCGATGGCCATCCCAATTGAACTTGACCAACGAAAAAATTAGGTTTCAAGACTTGGCGTACGCAAATAGGGGCGTTAATTAACCTGTCAATCGACGGATAAATTCAGTAGTAGATTCTACCCATAACTCAAGGGTTGTCGCTATCAGGCGACCTAAGACTGGGTAGCGATTGAAAAATGCCAGCCCCCCATCTTTGAGAAGATTTTTTAAAAAAGTATTATAAATAATTCGACTTTCTTGGGGAGTCGTTTGGTTAGCAGGGGGGTGAGCTTTCCGGAATGTGTTAAATTCAAATAGTAAGGTTTCTATGCCTAAATTAACCAGTTGTTGCAGCAAGCTCCTTTCTAGGGCTGCGTAGGCTTCTTGGCTCAACAAAGTTAGAGGACTATTTGCCGATAATCCAGTGGATAATTTCCGCCGCCCTACTAGGATAAAGGGTAAATAAAAGTCTTCAAACGGTAAGGGATTTTGGGAGTCAAGTGGAGAGTTATCTTCCCCCTCTAGAGTTAGCCATGAAGCGCTGGTAGTTTCAATTAATTCTTTGAGGGTTTCTGCCCAGCTTGGTAAGGTGTAATCTTCTCTAAACTCTGCTGTTCCTAGTAAGTTACGGACTGTAGTTAAGTCTAATCCATCCCACTGAAGGCGCTGTTTAAGTTGTTGTTCTCCTCCCAGGAGTTTAGACCAGGTGTTGAGGCGTTCTTCAATCAGATCATGATATTTCTGGGGAATAACATTTTGGTAACAAGGGTTATTGATCCGCTCTGATAAAAACGTGGCGTTAATGGCTATAGTCGCGATTGGTGATAGTTCTGACCCTATTACTGGCATGGTACTAATCTCTCGAAGTGGTAATTTAGTTATAAATGATTTTAAAAAAGATTTAATTTTTGATTACTTGAATAAAGATCCTAAAATTTTGTTAGCGTCTTGTTGAACCAACCCTAATGAATGTCTGTTGTTGACTCTGTTGTAATCATACTTTTATTAATTGACTTTGTTTAGTTTGTTTCTGATTTATTGATGTCCAAAGAAAAACTTTTTTGTCATAAAGTTATATGTAGTTATCTGCTGATAAACTTAGTAATAGCTCACAAGTAACCTATACCAGTACTCTTATAGTTAACCTCTCGCTAATTTACCGAATCAACTAAAACAGTTATGTCCACAAAACTAGTGGAGCTGAGAAAAACCATAAAAAAAAGCCCAAGATTACTCTTGGACTAAGAGACTAAGATTAGGTTCTACCAGTAATTGGCTAAGGCATTTTCGTCCTTAGTTGATACAGTCAACTTTTCCCCTATTGTAACTAAATTAACAAAGTAACTGCCTCGGCTCCGACCGTATCCAGTTCGCCAGGTTCGACGGGGATTACCTCAAACCCAGCATCCAGAATTCGAGAGTAGTTTGCGATCGCTTCCAAGGCATTGGAGCAGGGAGCAGGGAGTAGGGAGTAGGGAACAGGGAAGAGAAAAGAAGGAATAGGGATGCGCTGCATCAAGACAGGGAATCAACCTCAAAAAATACTGTACCTCATAACTGAGATAAACGTTATATTTCTGTTTAATTATACGTGGATTACTTGAGTTTGTTGAGTTTTTTTAAAATTTATTAATGTCATAAGTAAACCTTTTTTGTCATAAAGTTATAGGTAGTTATAGCAAATTAGCTTAGGTTAAAAGTCGTAGGTTTTAGGGAGCAGGGAGCAGGGAGTAGGGAGTAGGGAGTAGGGAGCATGTCAACTTTGTAATTAGGTAGATAGATCCCCCCTAACCCCCCTTAAAAAAGGGGGGAATTAGATTGAAAAGTCCCCCTTATTAGATACCGTTGGCGAAATTAATATTTCTTTACACAAGAGTAGCAGATGGGTAACTTTAAGTTCATGCTCCCCCAGCGAGCAATCCCTCGCTGGGGGTTGGGGGGCTATAAAGACTGCTGTCTTCAGGCTGATATTACTAAATGTTAAATTCGCCAACAGTATCTTATTAAGGGAGATTTAGGGGGATCACTTTTTCCCTCATATGAGGTACCCTTGTCAAGCTCAAAGTCCCCCTTTTTAAGGGGGATTTAGGGGGATAACTTTTTCCCTCATATGAGGTACCCTTGTCAAGCTCAAAGTCCCCCTTTTTAAGGGGGATTTAGGGGGATCACTTTGTCCCTCATATGAGGTACGCTTATCAAGCTCAAAGTCCCCCTTTTTAAGGGGGATTTAGGGGGATAACTTTTTCCCTCATATGAGGTACCCTTGTCAAGCTCAAAGTCCCCCTTTTTAAGGGGGATTTAGGGGGATCATATTGTACCTGATGGAAAAGAGAATTGCTAGATCTCTAATTTAGGAAATAAACTAAAACAGTTATGTCCACAAAACTAGTAGAGCTGAAAAAAACGATAAAAAGCTGACGGATAAATGAATACTATTTTAGGGGCGAGTGCGCCCAGCCCTATGGTTAAAATTACTAGTTAAAAAAAAGCGATTATAGCGTTTATAGGACTCATGAGGTACACATTATTTTTTACCTCTTCCCTCTTCCCTTCCCCTCCTGGGAGGGGTTAGGGCGTGTCTTCAAACTCGGAGATCCCCCATTATCCCGCTTAAAAAAGGGGGACTTTGAGTATGGCTCCCCCCTTATTAAGGGGGGCTGGGGGGGATCATAATCTTGCGGAAAACTTTGAAAACACGCCCTAGGAGTGGGTTCCTGCTACCTGCTCCCTGCTCCCTGCTCCCTGCTCCCTAAAAACCAGAAATTTGTACCTCATGGGTATAAGACTTGCTCTAGTTTTTTATTAACCCTAAAACTTCCCAAAAAAAACTTTTTAAAAACCCTTGACAATTAAAAATATAATCATTACAATAATCATTATAAATCGAAATTCACTTCTTATTTATGTCAACAAAATTCAGTCAAAACTTCAAGAAACAACCTGCTCATCACACTCTCAAAGGTTCTCGTGAATCAGTCATCTATAGTATGCAGATGCTTTACTCCCTAGGCTATGCAGAAATTGCTGAATGGACTCCTCTGGAACCCACTGATGTTCCAGGAGAAGTTATCACTACAATAACCAAGTATTGGTTGTTGCCATAACACCTTAAATCTTTGGGGGGGTTTCCCCCCCGGCCTTGGTTTTGGTCTGGTTTTGTAGCGCGGCCTTTGGCCAATCAGATCAGAGCAGGTTAGGTTTGCTAATTTTGTGACATAAAAAATTGGAATAGCCGTGGATAGTATTTCTACGGCTATTTTTTTTTAACTTATATAAAAATGGAATCGGGAATCGAAAATCGGGAATCGGGAATTGGGAATCGGGAATCGGGAATCGGGAATCGGGAATCGGGAATTGGGAATCGGGAATCGAAAATTGGGAATCGGTAATCGGGAATCGGGAATCGGGAATCGGGAATCGGGAATCGGGAATCGGGAATCGGGAATCGGGAATCGGGAATCGGGAATCGGGAATCGGGAATTGGGAACAGGGAACAGGGAACAGGGAAAAAATCCTGTGTACCTGATCGCTAAAAAAAAGCCCAAGATTAATCTTGGACTAAAAGACTAAAATGATTGAATTATTTTAGGCGTGAGGCTCAACTACTTATATCTCAACACTTATAACTATCTTCATACTTCCCATTCAAGAGAAAATTGCCCCTTCAAGTAAAACAACGAGGAATGATATTATTAGAGTTACCATAGTAATCCAAAATTTCGTGAGTCCGTCGAACCATACACTCCAGCAGAATTGCCAGATTCTTCTTAACCACTACTTGTTCTTGTGGTGACACATAAGCGACTTCTGCCAGGAGAATCGAAGTGATTTGGTCATGTGCCCCTTCTTCATTGATACCGGCATGGAGCAGGATGGGTTTATAAAATTCCGGTGGTAACTCCAAGGCTTGGCACTGCTGCTTAAACAACTGGTGGAATACCTTGTCATCTTCCTCAAACAACAACAGTGCAGCCTTAAAGCTCAGAGGATGTTGCTTGGCAAAAACGGCCAGGGTCGAACAGACTGCGAAAGTCATGGGTAGGGGCTGCATCCGTTGCAGTTGATCACTTTCGATGCCCACACTCTTCAAGGAATTCTCAATCAAACGGTCATGGTGCAACTCAGACACAAAAAATTCCTGGAGAAGTTTTTGTGTCTGAGGGGATTCATAATTAGCTAAGGATGGCGCTAACAGTCTAGGACACAGATGGGTAACGTGATAGGATTCCAAAGCATAACCAATCAACTGGTTTCTGGTAATGGTCTCATCAGCCATCTTTTCTGAGAAAGGAGAAAGGGGAAATTGCCCCTTCATGCGGTTAAGAAATCGGCACAACTCTCGATAGAACTGCTGCCCACTCACCCCACGAGATTCCACTTCTTGATGGGTTTCTATCAGTAGACCCCGGCGATCCAGCTCAGCGAGGAGTTCGGGAATATCCTCTTGGATTCCTGGACAGGCCAGACCCAATTGCTCTGGGGACATACCCCCCGCTTGCAAAAGTCTTAGCAGTTGGACAGTTTCCTTCTCGTATTCCGGCTCAACCGCGATCGCACATCCTTGATCGCCATAATGAATTTCAACTTCTGTGTCCTTGAATTCAAAAAATACCCGATTTTTGAACAGTGGTTGTTGGAATAAAACCTTTGTTAATGACATATAGTAAAGGGAATAGGGAGTAGGGAGTAGGGAATAGGGAATAGGGAGTAGGGAGTAGGGAGTAGGGAGTAGGGAGTAGGGAGTAGGGAGTTAAATTGCCGAAACTCGCCGCAGTAAATGACTGGCAGACGAGTAATGATTCCAGATAGCTGTGTAGAAATTGTTGTAGATTTCAACAAACAGGTAAGTTTGTCCTCTAAATCGCTGCTTTGTTTGGCGATCAATGTGAGGAATTTCTTGAAAGATGCGACGGCTTAAGTTTTCTGGTTCGAGTTTTAGCTTGCTGTTTGCCAATTGTCTAATCGGGTTGATAAAGCCAGAATCTAGTTCAACACGCTCACAGGCTTTACTATAAAATTCAAAATTCTTACGGGTCTGACCTGCCAAAAATCCCAGAGTACTCAAGAAAAAGAGTGGCTCAAAGTTTGCCCAATAGGTCAAAGCATTGCACATCCCCATGGTTTCTGGGAGTGGCATGGTATCGGCGAGTTGCTCACGGCTAATGCCAATAGCATTAAGTGCTGCCATTACCAGTTCCTGGTCTTGGCGGTATTCTTGAGTGTAGCGTTCGTTGAGCAATTGTCTAACTTTTGTAGAACTTTGGAAGCTAAGTCCAGGAGAATCAAAACAGCACTGTTGAGTAATAAAGTGGTAATGCTCTATTAGAAAACCATATATAACGTTGATTGGCAGTTGGGATGTCTCTGACTTGATGGATTTCAGGAAGAGATTTTCATCAACCTGCTGATTGAGCAATTCAGTGGTCAAATCTTCCAATTCCAGCAACGTGTCGATGCCTGAATTAACCCTAACCTGAGCAACGTCATCCAGCAAGTTATGTTCGTCCAGGTGACGCACAATAGTATTGATAAACTCAGAGTTATTAGCCGAGAACATTTGTTGCAGTTCAGTCATACTCTTAGTTCCGTCCATCAGAGAGATGAACTTCTTTAAGATTTTTCCTGATTGACTGTTAACCTGAAACGCGAAATCTCGACCATCCTGAGAAAAAATCAGCTGATCTTGATAGTAGTTAACCTTACAGGCTAATTTGGGACGAAGCACTGAAGGCTGTTGTGGTTTTTTCTCCTGAAATTTCCCCTGGGATAACTCTGGTTCTAAAACTGAGGTGACTGTAGAATCTTCCTGGAGAGGGGGAAGGGTATACTTAGACATCGACTGACTCCCTGATCAGAACGTTAGGTAATAGTTATACTGATTTGATTGCTCAAACCTTCACTCCTAAAGTTACTATTCAGCAGTGAAGGTATTTGGTCAAAAGAGTTTACAGGATTACAGGGCTACATGGGTAGGTTTTGAAAATGATAGTTTTAGTTCCTCCAGTAGTGGGAAAGCAATTACAGCTCTTTTGTACTGAAAATACTGGCCCAATAATACGTCCTCCCATAGCCTGTTCAAGCTCATCATTACTCAGTTCGTTCATAAAACTTTCAGAATCGTTGAACAAGTCAGCGCCAGTGGGTTTGATGTCCTTAACTTTAATCTTGGCCATTTTAATTTTACTCCAATAAACGGTTGTGGTTGATTAGAAATCAATTAGCCATGTTTGATTCCTGCTTTTTATCCTACTTATATCAATTTAAATTTTCTACTTTTTATCCAGTTTATTGATGCTAAATTAAAAACACTTTTGTCATTAAATTAGATGTAGTTACCTTCCGCTAAACCTATTCATAGCTCACAAGTAACCTCTTATAGTTAACCTCTCGCTAATTTACCGAATCAACTAAAACATTTATGTCCACAAAACTAGTGGAGCTGAGAAAAACCATAAAAAAAAGCCCAAGACTACTCTTGGACTAAAAGACTAAGATTAGTTTCTACCAGTAATTGGCTAAGGCACTTTCGTCCTAGGTTGATACAGTCAACATTTCCCCTCTTGTGATTAAATTAACAAAGGAACTGCCTCGGCTCCGACCGTATCCAGTTCGCCAGGTTCGACGGGGATTAACTCAAACCCAGCATCCAGAATTCCAGAGTAGTTTGCGATCGCCTCCAAGGCATTGGAGCAGGGAGCAGGGAACAAAATAAATTCTGATAATTTTTTATCTCTGTTTGAATCATACTTGGATTACTTGAGTTTGTTGAGTTTTTGCCTAATTTATTAATGTCATAAGCAAACCTTTTTTGTCATAAAGTTATATGTAGTTAGAGCAAATTGGCTTAGGTAAAAAGTCGTAAGTTTTAGGGAGTAGGGAGCAGGGAGTAGGGAGTCGGGAGTCGGGAGTAGGGAGTCGGGAGTCGGGAGTAGGGAAAAAAGTCTGTGTACCTCATAGTTATGAACAACCCTTTATGTCTAATTTAGTAAATAAACTAAAACAGTTATGTCCACAAAACTAGTCGAGCTGATAAAAACGATAAAAAATAGTCCAATACTACTCTTGTAATACAAGATTAAACTTATTTAATCCCAGTTCGACGAAGGAAAAAATAGTTTATAGTAAAATCACCGAAAAATCTAAATTTCGATATAAGGCATAAGTGTAATTTTTATGTCATACTTTAATAGTTTTATTTTTTTTTTAAAATGATAGCTTATTAGTAGAGTTTTAATGTCAGTTTAAAACTCTAGTCACAATACCAAAAGACACAGAATAAAATGGCTAACATTCACATCAACCAACTTCAATCCAGTGAATCAAACCTGGTCGGTTTTCCCGAAATCGAAGATTTAATCGGTAGTGCAGTAGAAGGGGCGATCGCCCGGCGTCAAGCAGGATTTGATCAGGATACCTTAGCTAGTTTATCTGACGAGCAATCGAAACAACTAATCGGTGGCTGCGATCTATCAACCTGCGGTATGGTTCAGTGTGAGCCCGACGATGATATATTGATCATCAAGTTTTGAGGATTGAATTCATCCCTTGATTGAGCAAGGCTCTGATACTTTTATCTAGACTTATAGCGGTTCCCACCCAAGTAGAGTACACGGGATTTTCCTATTTTAGTTGTTATTATCAAATAGCACCTGAGTAGATCAGGAACCGCTATAGCCTGAGTAATTGATTTCAATGTCCAAGTGATATGCTTCAGAAATGTAATTTAACATACTGATTTCTGTGGCCAACTGATAAAAAAATTGTGACCATGAATAGCTCCAGTCACACTAAACATTGTCCCAGTGCTAGACCTGAGTCAGAAAATAGCCATGTATTTGGGATTGTAAATGGTACCAAAGAGAAGCCCCAGGTTACCTATTTAAAGCAAGCGCAACCTATTACTGAACAACTTGTGAGTTTAGCTGCTCCAGTTACACCCACAGAGGTGTTTCGTATATCTGCTCCCTGTGCAGAGAAAAGTTGTCAGCATTTCGATGGCACAAACTGCCGTTTAGCTACGCAAATTGTGGAGAACTTACCAGCAGTGGAGGAAAACTTGCCAGCTTGTGCGATACGGAAGGATTGTAGATGGTGGAATCAGGAAGGCAAAGCAGCGTGTTTTCGCTGTCCGCAAGTTGTCACAGACAATTGTAATCCTTCTGAACTCATGCGGGAAGTATCAACGCCAAAATAAGCAATTAACTAAAGGCTGTATTCTTGCTTTTTTTATAAGAGCGATCGCATTAATTTTAGGATGCGATCGCTTGTTTTTTTTAGATTAATTACCGTGAATACTATTCAAATCCAGACATGATGAAAATTTCCAGGTTTCAATTGGCTGCAAGCGATCGCACTTCTCTCCTCGGGGCGATCGCTTTTTTGATGAAATTACTTGGAGTATTAGTTTTTTTGAGACATAACTGTAATCTTTATGTCTCACTTTAATCTTTTTAATTTTAGTTTTTTGTTGTTTAAATTTAAAGCTTTAAATACATTGCAAATTTCTTCAATAAAATCAAACTTAAATATACTAGTTTAATTATAAGGTATCAAACCATATGTGTAACTTTTAAGTCATGTTTTAAGGTTGTTATCTTGATTTGCATAGGATATTCTTAAGTTGGAGATTGAAACTTATATTCAACCTCTATTTACAACAACAAAGGAGCAATAATCAAATGGCGAATATTCAAATCAACCAACTTCAACTAAGTGAATCTGAACTTATTGATGTAAATTCATCAAAAATTTTTGGAGGATGCACAGTCACCGCTAATGGCACTACAATTGAATTACCTGATGCTAAATGCGAGGCAATCATCAGAGAACTTGTAGGACTTAAGTAAAAATAAATGATTTGATTCTTCAGGGAGAAATACTTTCTTAGGAATCACGTTCAATAGGAGGAGCCTGAGCAAATTTTATTTTTCAGGCTCCTTTGAACAGTAATTTATTAAAAATAACAACCTAAGTTAAGCTAGTAACCTAAAAGCTGTCAAAATTATAATTGCATAGGGTGAGTTGTAAATAGCTTGCCTTAAGAGGGTGTGTTGCTGCTGAGCCACCACAGTAAAAAAAAGCCCAAGACTACTCTTGGACTAAGAGACTAAGATTAGGTTCTAGCACTTTTCAATTGGCTAAGGCACTTTCGTCCTAGGTTGCTCCAGTCAACATTTCCCCTCTTGTAACTAAATTCACAAAAGAATTGGATTACCTCCCACCGTATCCAGTTCACGAGGTTCGACGGGGATTAACTCAAACCCAGCATCCACAATTCCAGAGTAGTTTGCGATCGCCTCCAAGCCATTGATATTTTCTGACGCAGTTCCAAAGGTTTCCATCACCTTGAAGCTGGTATCCTAAACATCGACTGACTCCCTAATCAGAAGCTTAGGCAATATTTATACCTAAGCATTCAGCTATCAACCGTCAGCTAATCAACGGGAGGTAGTAAACAAGCACCGGGGGTGCTGGTACGGCTGGTTGAAAATCCCTGCTCGTTTTACTCATCCGACCCCGTGCAGTTAAAGCGCCTGCTAGCACCTCAAGTAGCGTGCGTGGCACAGGCTTCGACGCTGGGATGCGCTAATCGCTGATAGCTGATAGCTGATAGCTGACGGCTGAATGCTTACGTGCTATATATCCAAACACTGATAAATATCTTCAGAATTGGCATTCAGATAAACACGCTCCAAGTCAATCCCCAGCCTAGAAAATTGCCCAAGGATAGCCTTCATCCTTGCTTCAGTGGAATCATCCCCTTGATGCCAAGCTTCTAACAACCCATTGGCCACAATCTGACAGCGATTCATGCCAAAGCTTTCCTGTTCAGCAAATTTTTGGTCTGGTTCTTCTGCTAACCCCAAACCTGGTGCTAGCTCCATGGTAAATAGGGGCAAGTCTGGCTGAAAATGGGATTGGTGTTCTGTATAAACAGTCTTTAAAACTCGCTCAACAGCGTCATAGTGACACTTATCAAAGTAGAGTACCCCAGAATCGTGCCGTTCGTAGTCTTTGGGATTGTACAAAACTTTAAAGTGGAACGGAATTTCGATTTCGTTCAGCTGTTGGGTTAAGCTACCCATTACGGCAACTGCACCGTCAGGAGTCAAGTTGAAGTAAATTCGCACAGTCACTGACTGGTCTGTTTGCGGACGATGTGCTTCTAGATTGCCAACGGCCATATAAAAGCCATTTTGCACCAAATTCTTAGGCATACGGATTGCTACTGAATCCCCGACCGTGGCAGATTGCTGGGATGCTGGCAGATGCTGCTCCCGTTCAATATGCAGCCTCAATCCTCCCTTAGTGACAGCCAAAGTGCCATCACTTTCTTCTCTGAGAACAGACCAACCAGGGTCAAAGTAGCCTTTGCCACTATTGCTGTCGTGCAGTCGCTGATAAAATCCCACATCTACTCCCAGGATGGTATTGTTCTCCAGGTCTACTGGCGCAGCTTCCGTATCTGCTTCCGGTGCGAGAGTATCTCGCATTGAGCCGTTGTAATAAATACCATATAGAAAACTCCGCAGTTGCAGACTGATATATTTTTGCTGCATATCCTCGGGCATCCGTTGAAAACGTTCCACAGCTTCGGCTGGAATTTCCAACGGTTTGTAATCTGAATGGTGAATAGAGAAGTCTGATTGGATTTTTACTTTGTTAACAATATCGTCTAGAACGTCTAGTAATTGCTGATTGGTGATGGGGGATGGTTGAATTGCTGTAGAATCAAGTAGTTGGATCATGCTTTGGTAGGGAGTAGGGAGTAGGGAGTAGGGAGTAGGGAGTCGGGAGTCGGGAGTAGGGAGTAGGGAGTAGGGAGTAGTAGGAAAGACCTTTGATATCATGTCCGGTTGAATAGTTATACTAAGCGCAAAAGCAAGGCAGAAGGCAGAAGGCAGAAGGCAGAAGTAAAGGAGTAAGGTTTGAAGGGATAAAGTTTTTTATAACTAATGATCCGGACATGATATGAAGAGTTTTTGATGTTATGAGAAATCAGCAAGATTGTTCATGACCTATTTGGAAATGCTATAGCGTTTATTGCATTTATGAGGTACGATTATCAACCTCAAAGTCCCCCTTATTAAGGGGGATTTAGGGGGATCTCTTTGTAGCTCATGGGATAGAGAATTGCTATGTCTTAAACAGCGGAAGGACGGAGTTGGATTAATTCAGCAATAGCAGGGCCAAAAATCGTGGGCATGGATTTTTCTGGACGACACAACAAGGTCTTGGCAACCTGGAGCATGGCAATCCCGGCATTACCAAAGGATTTTTGGTACTCAATCATCGCCCGAATTCGTTGAATCAAACCAAAACCGGTAAATTGCACTACTGTCCGCAAGAAATCAGGTCGGTGTTCTAAAATTTCTGGAAAGGTTTCAAAATACCCTTTGGTTAGGGCAGCAATGGAAGGCTGGAGCTGTTCCAAGGGGGTCATGGCTAAACCTAGGGATTCTTCAATACTTAAAGATTTACTGATAACTAGGCTACTCAGCCAGATTTGGACATAGCTGCTGATCAGTGTTCCTAAATCAAACGCCGGGTCTCCCCAACTACAGCGCTCCCAATCAATTAGCCTGACCATGCTGGTACTTTCATGCTCCCAATCTTGGTGCAGAAGGATATTATTTAGCTTTAGGTCATTGTGGGTCAGACAGCAGGGGGCAAAACCATTCCCTAGTTGTGCGATCGCTTGCCCTAAACTATCGTATCGTTGATAAAGGGCAAAGAATTTCAGCCCGTCAGCAGGTACCGCACCAAATATTTCTGGACCAATTCGTTCTAAACTATTAACTAATCTAGGCACTTGGTCAGTGGTGGGATTATCGGTTTCGGTACAGAAAAAATCTTGATAGTCTTTACGATTAAATGTATGATGATGGATTTTTCCTAAAAGGGTGCCGATGGTGGTAGCAACCTCTGGAGGAAAGATATTTTCTTTGGCGTAGAAATCCATTAAATCCCGATAGTCATCGAGATAGCGGAAAACCATAATGGAATTCTCACCATCAAAATGCAGCACCTCTGGTATCAAAGAGCGGAGGTTAGCAAGTTCTGGAAATTTCTGTAAGAATTCTTGAATTCGCCATTCATTCAAAAACTCACCAGCGGCTTTCCCTTCTTGGTTATGTCGCTCCTGCTTTACGAGCAGCTTATTACCATCTGGAAAGGTCAGCAATAAGTTAAAGTTCTTGGCTTCCAGTGGCTCAATTTTACTGAGAGCTTGCTCGGAGGGATTGCATAAACCACGATCAGCTAGATAGTCAAACACATTATGAGAATTTAATATGAATGTCATAATTAGGGCATTGGGAACAGGGAACAGGGAATCGGGAATCGGGAATCGGGAATCGGGAATCGGGAATCGGGAATCGGGAATCGGGAATCGTAAAAAATCGGTGTTTACAACCTCATTAATAGTAAAAATACTATATTCAGTAGTATAGGTAAAAGGAAAGTTATTCTGCCAATAATTTCTGCTTAAAAACAGACGCAACTAAAACTTTTATGTCCCTAAATTAGTCAGGGTAAGTGTGGGAAGTGTGGGAAGTATGGGACGTGTGGGACGTGTGGGACGTGTGAAAAGTGAGATGATCAAGTGGCGTGGAAACCCCCAAGACCTCTCTGCATCGATGCTCCGAAGTCCCGACTCCCGACTCCCGACTCCCGACTCCCGACTCCCGACTCCCGACTCCCGACTCCCGACTCCCTGTGCCCTTTCCTATATAACTAAACTAGTTATGTCATAAAAATATTCAAAAATCATAGAAAATTATAGACGGCTGGGCTTGATGATATATTTGCAAATTCTATAGACTACAGTGGCTGGATAAAATGACCTTGGTAATTGAAACTTAAGGATAATTTTCACTTTATTCTGGTAAATCTATGCTTTGAGTATCCCAGGCTGATATATGCGATCGCGTAGCGTGACTGTATGTCAATCGCATTCGTTTTATGACTCTAATGTATGCGTAAGGGTTTATTGATGACCTTTGTTGATGATCAGGTTATAGTTACCTGAGATTATGACAGTTGATGGCAGTATTCAATACTGGTTTGAGCTCAGGACCAGTGGGATAAGGCACTAACTCCACAATTCCATCCTGATTGATGATCCATCCTTGAGCTTCAATAATTGGTGGCTTTTTCGCGGTCGCTTGGGGTTGTTGATCGGGTTTTTTGCCGCGATTGCGAGCAGCCCGATACAATTGACGCCTGGTGGCCGAGAAATCTCGCCAATCGTACCAAATGGTTTCACCTTTGAGGGGGTCAGTGGGGTCAGTGGGTAAGCCCCCTCGTCCAGTCAGAGCAAATGAATTCTGCTGATCATCGGTGCTACAACCTGTGGCAATCAGTAGACCAGTATCGACTATAGTTGCTGGTAATGGGACTAATCCTAGGTTTTGAGTTGGGTCTGGGTTGCTAATGTTGACTACACCATCGACACCAAATTCAGAACTGGCAGTAATCTGGCTATCTGGAGACAGAAACAGACCTTGAGTAGTGATAAGAATATTACCTCCAGGACCAAATATGGCGTTGGCGGTGATGTTACTGTTTTCTACAACCACTACAAAATCACTATTAATCTTAATATCACCCCCACCACCAGTACTGTCATTAACGCTGGTACTAATGGCGCTCTGGTTTGAAAGGAATAGTAAGTCACTGGTAATGTCAATATCACCGCCGCCGCTAAGCTCAGAAGTGGCAGTGATTGTGCTTCGATCAGTTTTAATTTGATTAGCGGAAATAGTAATATTGCCTCCTCCAGCTGAGAAATTGGATGCGGTAATACCACCACCATTGGGAGTGTCCGCTCCGCTGTTGGAAAGCTCGATGGAGTTTGCCACAATCTCAATATCCCCAGCTTCCCCAAGTCCTGGATCTAGGCGGTCATTGCTTTGGAAGTTACTGACACTGATCGTTGCTGTAACAATGGAATTGTTCGGTAGAGTATTATCTCGAACAATTTGAGCTGAGCAGAGCAAGGGCATCTGAGCCACTAGGTAACAGGCAATGGGCAAGGTCAGGAGTTGGTTTAAGGGTTTATTCTGATCCGACCTAGATAGCAATGTCAATAAATCTGTGGTGACCATGAGGCTTTCCTAGAGACTGAACCATGTCGTGGGCAATAACTATCCTCTAGAATTCCCAAACCTCTAGACCAAGTAACGCTAGTGAGCGGAATTGCTAAAATCAATAAGATTCCTCATAAAAACAACTATGACTGCTATCGGGATCAAACCATCCACCTTTTTGCATCAAGGACTTCGCCTTGAGCGAACTAATAACTTAACCCTGTTCAAATTCACCGATGAGCTTGGGGAGCGGATGCAAACCCTGCTCGATAAGAAAAAAGACGATCAACTCACTCCAGACGAAACACTGGAGCTAGAAGCCATTGGCGAACTGGATGATATTTTCAGCTATATCAATGCAGTTATCATGGCTGAAGCTGCCAATGCCCATTCCTAAACAGCTCTACCAGCAGCTCAGAAAACGGGCAGTATTTCAATGTGAATATTGTCACTATCCCGAAATCCTCAGCAACGCACCCCTTTCGGTCGATCATCTTTGGCCAAAATCATTGGGGGGAACTGATCGTCTAGATAATCTTGCCTTAGCCTGCCGTCGCTGCAACGAAAGGCGCTACAACTTCACAACCGGAATTGATCCCGATACCGGAAACGAAGTTCCCTTGTTCAACCCTCGTTTACAGTCATGGTCTGATCATTTCATCTGGACAGCCGATGGTCTGCGCATTATAGGCACCAGCCCAACAGGACGAGCAACCTGCGCTCGACTAGATCTCAACGACGAGCGTCGCAGTGAAAAATTCATCGTGAAATCTCGACAACTTTGGGTCAAAGGGGGGTTACATCCTCCCCCAGAGGATCCACAGCAATCCGTGTGAGGTACCCACACCAAACCTACCGCTATAGCGTGAGTACCTCACAGGCATTGTATAACGGTTTCTAGCCTAATAAGGTACACAATATTTTTCCCCTGTTCCCAGATCCGCTGTTCCCAGATCCGCTGTTCCCTGTTCCCTTTTTTGATCAGGCCAGATGGCTGCACTACCGGCGACGACCCTTTAACACACCACCAATGCCCAACAGACCGAACCCAATTAAGCCACTGCTAGCCCCAGACTCTGGCACCTGAGCCACTCCCTGGTCAGGATTAAAGGTTGACCAATTGAAATCCGAGAAAAAACCTTGTTCTAGCACGTGGCCTAATACTTGCCCACTGCCACTGCCACCACTGCCACTGCCGCCACCAACGCCACTGCCGCCACCACCGCCACTGCTACCGCCACCGCCACCGCCACCATAGCCCCATTCGTACATGTCCATCACATCCTGGATGCGGTCTTCAGCTAGCCAGGAGCCTGCTGCTTCGTTATAGCCATTGGCGAGATACCAGTCGATCCATGAGGCATGCCAGTTAGGATCATTGAAATAGTCACCGATTTCCTCGGCTAAGGTATTCTTGGCATTGTTGAGCAAGTTATTGAGATAATGGGTCATATTGGATTGACTGGGGCGTCCATCTGAGCCGAACACAGTGGAGTTTAGATCCCAACCAATCACATCAAAGGCTTGTAAATCCAGTGCTGACATATCGGCTCTCTCTCCCCAACCTAGGGCTGGTTTCATCATGCCCAAATTATCGCCCAGACCGTCCCAGTGGCTGGCTTGATACCCATCACCTCCGAATCCTAAATTGGTATCCTTACCTTCGGAAAAGTATGCCAGAGCTGTATCACCCCCATCAATGGAAAAGAAGGCGTCGATACCATAGGCTATGTCAATCATGTCACGATCTTCGCTCCAGTCACTATAGCGGTACATATCCAGGGCAGTAGTACGCAAAAGACATCTGATAACTAGCATCATAATCGGCGAGTATGGTCGAATCGACACCACTGACGAAGCCCAAGATATGACCAATTTCATGGACGGCCACACTCAGAAAGTCAACACTCAGAAAGCGGATGATTGTGTCTAATAGGGTTGGGGCGCTACGCTCGTAATTATAGCTCCAAATGAAGTCGCTATTCATGACGATATAGCCATCAAGCACGAAGTTATTGCTGTGGTAATTTATGGCTTTGGCATTGGCATTGGTCAGAGAAATGTTTTTGTTGTACCACCCTTGTCCGCTTTCAAACACGGAATGATAGCGAGTATTGCCATCACTATAGTGATGGGCTTGCAGGTTATCATAAGCAGTATAATCATCTGCCGATGTTCTATCGGAATAGAGCTTTTGCCGATAGGTGCCGTAGTTTTTATTCTGTTGCAGACCAGGGAGTGCCCCACCCAGGATGTTTGAGGGCAAGGCGTCGGTCATCTCAACGTGAATTTTGACGGTGATATCATCGGTTAAATAGTAAGACCAAATCTGACCAGCCATTTCAAACCCGAGCATTTGTTTGAGGGAAGTCCCTGGTTGATAGCTGAAGTCGAAGTCTATGGCTTGAGCTGGGGCGTTACCACCAATTACTGCTGCAGATGCCAGGGACAAGGACATCATTAATTGGCGATTCTTCATAAAATTTTACCTCGTAGAAATTACTGACATGAATACTGTCAGTATGAAAAGGTAATGTATGCAATCGTGTTTGTGATCTGAGGCTGGTGTATAGGATCGCGTTTTTTTTTGGATATACAATTGTGTATATTTATTTATGCTTGTTTAGGATCACTTCATGAGTCGTTTAGGATCACTTCATGAGTCGTTTAGGATCACAAGAAACCTGTGTTACAGATCACTACTTTAAAATTAGTAAATCTACAGTAAATCTACTGATGAGCTCTCCATGCTTGATCTGGCAAAACTGGCAGGACAAATCCCTGGTATTAGTAACCACCTGAGACTAGAGGCGGTGGCGTCTCGCCAACGCCTAGAACGGGCGGAACAATTACTGGCAAAGGCTAAAACACAACAAGAGAGTTTGGTCAAGTCTCATCAAGAATGGCGCGATCGCATGATCTTCACGGCGGCAACACCAGTAGAATCTCTCGATACTTGTGTTGATATCAGTAGTCCCCCAGAAAGCCATAGTGTTTTCGCCACCGATGGGTCTCAAATTTCCCCCTCTCACCACGAAATCCTCTACTGTTATGTGATTAATGTGGGTCGGATAATGTTGCACTATGGACAAAGTCTTTACCCTCTGTTGGATAGTGTGCCGGAAGTATTCTACCGACCAGAAGACTTATATATTTCTCGTCAGTGGGGGATTCGCACGGAGGAGTGGATGGGACATCGGCGCACCATTTCCGAGGTATCGATGTTAGCAGAAATGGCTTGCCGTTGGGTAAATCCACCAGCTCCCCACAGGGATACTCCCAATTTAGCGATAGTAGATGGTTCCCTGATTTACTGGTTTCTTGATGGGATGCCAGGGGAAGCACGCGATCGCATCTTGCCTCCGATTCTAACAGCTTGGGAGCAGTTGCGTGCTGTTAATGTACCCCTGATCGGCTACCTGAGTGCTTCTCGTAGTGTGGAAATGGTGAATTTCCTGAGATTACCCGCTTGTCCCTATGAAACACCCAAATGTATCACCCAATGTGGTAATCTCACGGACAAGTTGCCTTGTCAGGTGATTGACCCCTTGCGGGATACCACTCTCTGGGCAAGTTTATTGCAACCAGGACAGCGTAGCCCTCTATTTCAGAGTTCCGCACGGATTCTGGAATTATACGACCATCACCGGATCTATTTCTGTTATGTCCATGTGGGTACAGAAATTGCTCGGATCGAGATGCCAGAATGGGTAGCCCAAAATTCCGCATTGCTCAATCAAGCCTTGAGTTTAATGCTGGGGCAGGTCTATAAAGGATATGGTTATCCCATTGCTGTGTCTGAAGCTCATAATCAGGCCGTGATAAAGGCCGGTGACCGGAATCGCTTCTTTGCCTTGCTTGAACAACAAATGATTCGGGCAGGTGTCAAGAATGTGGGAATATCCTATAAGGAAGCTCGTAAACGGGGTAGTATTAGTTGACTTAAGGGTTGAAGGTTTAAGGGTTGAAGGTTTAAGGTTGAAGGTTTGAGGTTGAAGGTTGGAGGTTGGAGGTTGGAGGTTTAAGCTTGTTCGCGTAGCGTGGCCTTTTGGCCAAGGTTTAAGGTGAGTTGGTTGCAGGTTGTTCGCGTAGCGTGGCCTTTTGGCCAAGGTTTTTTTCCCAGATCCGCTGTTCCCTATTCCCTGTTCCCTATTCCCTGTTCCCTATTCCCTATTCCCTGCTCCCTGCTCCCTGCTCCCTGCTCCCTAAAACCTAAAACGAAAGTACCTTAACCAATAATTAAAAACTGTTCTAGTGTCATGGCAAATGTATTAAGAATTCTGTTTAAGCAAGATAGCTATCTCAAGCAAGAGCCGATTCAATCGTCGCAATTGCCTGATAATAAACGTCAGATGATACCAGCAGGTACTATATTAGTACTTCGCTATTATGGTCAGGAATCTGGCAATCACCTTAAACTGGGTTTAAAAGATATTGCGTTTAAGGGGTTCAGTGGTGATTGGTATGCCTTTGAAGACCATGTAGCCATTATGATGGAGAGTATTCAACCGGTAGAAACGGTTAGTAATGTAGTCTCTAAACAAGAGGATCAAACGGCGTTAACCATTCCTATTTATCAGAATACCTTAGTCAATCAACCCGTTTTACTTAACCTTTTATTTAATCAAGATACGGTAATTAAGCGAGCTCCTATTCAATCTAATATGTTGAATGAAGCATCAAAGCAGGAAATTCCAGCAGGCACTGATTTGGTTATTGTTGCCGATCAACCTGATGTTAATAATACGGTTAAGTTTACTGTGGAAGAGAATCACATAAAATTTACCCTCAAAGATCTAGAATTCAAGGGCTTTAGTGAAGATTGGTATGCCTTTGCTGGACATGTTGGTATTCAAGGGATGGGCTGATGTCAGCGGTCAGCTTTGTGGCACAGGCTTCTAGTTTGTGGAACAGGCTTCTAGCCTGTGACTATTAAACTAATGCTTACCTCTTTTATTCAAAACCTGACGGCTGATAGCTGACGGGCTAATTACTATTAAAAATCAGAATCATTGGTCAGCGTCTCAATCAACAAATCCATCTGTTGCTGTCGCTGATCCAGAAAATCTTCACATTGATGGAGATATTCGACAGCAGCGGAGAACTGATCAAACACCTCTGCTAGTTCTAGTTCTCCCGTTTCTATTTTCCTAATAATGGTTTCAACTTTAGCCACCGTCGCTTCATAGTTCCAGGTTTCTCCAGAAGCTATTTTACTTAAGTTTGAATCAGTTAGGTTTGAATCAGATTGAATTTCCATAGATAGCAATTTTTAATGGGATGAGGTACATAATTTTTGGATTTTAGGGAATCGGGAATCGGGAATCGGGAATCGGGAATCGGGAACGGGGAGAAGAGGCAAGAGGCATAACCTACCCTTAACCCCTCCCAGGAGAGGAATAGAGGCAATAGTTAAAAAGTATATAGCAATTATAAGACTTATGAGTTAAAGTAACAGCAGTGAATAAAGCAATTATCACAATCGGACTTAGTAAATTTTAATCCACATTCCACACCCTAAACTGTGATACCAGCCATAGAGAACAATTGAAGTAACCATAAATACTAAAAGTAGCCCCTTTAAATAAAATCAACGTTCCGACTCCGTTGCTATGCTCCTTGAAGCAAGCAAAAATGAGAAGTCTCATGGAAAAGAAGTCCAATCACGTTTGCTTCTATTTTAACCTAATTTAGATGGGATTGCCCTAGATAAACATGCTAGAAACTGTATTTAATCTACCACTTCAGCAAAGACAAAATATAGCCATTATTGGAGCCGGTGCTATGGGAGTATCAACAGCATGTATCTTAGCTAGATTAGGTATCGCTAAAGTATCGGTTTTTGAAGCTGAATCAAAAATTTTTAATAAAAATGGAGCTTCTCTCAATAATACAGGTATTTTGCATCATTTTGTTTATGGTGCACATAAAAAGACACTGGAACATTTATTCAAACAAAGTATTTTATTTAAAAAATTAATGCCTGAGTATGTTTTTGTAGATAGCCATGTTAATTATTTAGTACCTAATGAAATAGGAAACACTGCTATTAATCAAGAAGGGATAACTTATAAAGATGTTGCTGCTTCTTTGGTTGAGATTTATCAGCAACATTTAAAAAACTATCATAATGAAACTATTTTTGGTAAGCCAGAAGACTTAGTAAAGATACTAGCTCAAGAAGCCATCAAACCCTTACTTGGAAATTTCGATGCGGGCAAACAGGACATCGCTGGTGCAGTCAAAGTTAGGCAATTTGTCTTAAATATTGCCGAATATGTTTGTCACATGATCAATCTGTTTAATTTTATTGTTAGAGAAAATTTTGTTGACATTCACTACAATAATGAAGTAAGTAATATTGCCATCAATAGTCAAAACTTCGAGTTAAAGATAAACCACAATAATCAACTTTATTTCGATACGATAGTTAATGCTGGTTATGCCAAGGGTTTGGGCATTCCGATTCCAGAACTAAAATTTGAGCAATATATCGAAGGAAATCTAGTAAAGCTAAAAGTTTATGGACTATACAAGATTCCCTCAGACTTGAAAAAACAGTTTCCAGAAATCGACAAAAGTTTTTCTAGTACTATGCTCATTCGAGGTCAATATGGTGGAATAATTAAAGTCGGATACGATCATCTGGCAATTTTTTCTGGTCGAGAATATAACCAGGCAGAATTAGATTTACCCTTGGCTGAAACTCCGAAAAATATTCCTAAGGAATGGTTGGATAATTTGGAAAAAATAACTGGTAGAACGGAAGCAGAAATGTTGAGCACAATTAAGCAGGATATTTCTCGGTGGATTCCTTGGGCTAAGGGATTGGAAAATATTAAGCTCAAAAAAGCGGTTCAAGTTTATCCTGCTAGAAAAACTACCGATGAGGTAGATGCTGCCAAACGGGATGATAATCCTATTCGTTATCTATATCACCATAAAAATGGGGGTAAATATATTCATATTCCTGGGTTTAAATTAACTTCTATTCCTTACAATGCATTTCAGGTTATTCTCGAAATACTCTCAACTTATGTATGCCAGGGTATTCTTACCCAAGAGCAAGTAGATAAGCACATAGCTATTGACCAAAATCAGCACATAATTCTCTCCCCTGAAATGGAATCTGCTCTTGGTAAAAATCTATCTCAATTGAGGGTTTCTGAAAGAGAAAAAATTATTGATGAGTGGGGTATTTACTAGCACATTATTTATAGCAATTCTACGACTTGTGAGGTACAAATTTCTGGTTTTTAGGGAGCAGGGAGCAGGGAGCAGGGAGCAGGGAGCAGGGAGAAGAGGGAATAGGCAATAGGCAATAGGCAAAAGTCAAGAGTTAATAAACTATAGCACTAATCCCTACTCCCTACTCCCTACTCCCTATTCCCTTGCAGTTAAAATCCACAAAGCTGATCCCTCTTACCTTCACGGTTATGATGCCAATAATCGTACAACCAACTACAACCACGATCTAGCAAATAATCCACATCTAAATTCCACAAAATCATTGTTTTGTCTTTACTAGCAGAAGCAATTAACTTACTATCGGGACTAAAACTAACTCCAAATACCGAATCGTTGTGTCCCTTAAAGGTATTAATTAAATGTCCATCCCGACTCCAAAGATTAACTGTTGTATCACTACTCGCAGATGCGATTAAGGTTCCATCAGGACTGAAACTAACCCAATTCACGGCACCATTATGGCCTTTCAAGGTATTGAGCAACTTGCCATCACGATTCCAGAGTTTTACCGTGCCATCACTACTAGCAGAGGCAATCATCTCGCCATCGGGACTGAAACTGACCCAATTGACAGCATCATTATGCTCTTTGAACGTATTGAGCAACTTGCCATCACGATTCCAGAGTTTTACCGTGCCATCATTACTAGCAGAGGCAATCTGTTTGCTGTCTGGGCTAAAACTGACCCCCCAAACCTGATCCTGGTGTCCCTCTAAGGTCTTGAACAAGGTGCCATCTAAATTCCAGAGTTTAACGGTTTCGTCAGCACTAGCAGAAGCAATTAACTTACTATCGGGACTAAAACTAACTCCCCAAACCTGATCCTGGTGTCCTTCTAGAGTATGAAGCAAGGAGCCATCTAAATTCCAGAGTTTCACCGTTTTATCTTCACTAGCGCTAGCCATGATCGTGCTATCAGGGCTGAAACTAATTCCAGTCAACCCTTCACCATGAGCAGAGAAGGCTTTTATGGTACGATCCTGAAGCCTCAACAGTTGAATGGTATTGTCGGCACTAGCAGTAGCAATCATTTCACCATCGGGGCTGAAACTTACACTTCTGACGGTTTGATTATGGCGGATCGGTGCCAGTATCCCTCCGTCACTGGCCCAGAGTCTAATGGTTTTGTCTGCACTAGCAGATGCAATAGTCTTGTTGTCCGGACTAAAACTGACATCTAGCACCATTTCGCTATGTCCAGCCAAGGTTTCGATTAATTCCCCATCACTGTTCCAGAGTTTGATGGTGTGATCAGCACTAGCAGTGGCTAGCCTCTGACCATCGGAGCTAAAACTGACATCCAGAACCCAATTACGATGACCTTCCAGGGTATCGATTAATTCCCCATTAGTTTGCCAGAGTTTGACAGTGTTGTCTGTACTGGTAGATGCAATAGTGTTGCCATCAGGACTAAAACGGACACTCACAACTGGTTGTGTATGAGCTTGCCAGGTTTTCAGCAGTGTTCCGTCCCTGCGCCAAAGTTTGATAGTTTTGTCTTTACTGGCGGAAGCAATTAACTGACCATTGGGAGAAATACTAACCCCCAACACTGAATCACTGTGACCGGTTAGAGTCTGGAGTAAAACACCATCTTTACTCCATAGTTTGATGGTTTTGTCCTCACTAGCGGATGCGATCATCTGGCGATCGCGGCTAAAGCTAACACAATGGACTGTTTTGGTATGCCCATCTGGCCCATCTAAGGTCATTACCAGGGATCCATCCTTACGCCACAGCTTCACAGTTTTGTCTTCACTACCACTAGCGATGATCTGACCATCTTGACTAAAACTGACACTGTGGATTCCAGCCCGATGACCTCGCAACGTTTTGAGCAAGGTACCATCTTTGCGCCAAAGTTTGATAGTCTTGTCTCGACTCCCAGAGGCAATCAGCTGACCATCTGGGCTAAAACTGACACTACTGACCCAATCCCGATGTCCTTTTAAACGGTTACGTTCTCTGACTCCATAAACTGCCTGTTGTAGAGCAGTGACTACCCGTGTCTGGGTCTCTGGATTCACCCCAAGGGATTGCTGCAATTGCTGGGCGGCTTCTAAACTGAGGATGAGGGCATCTAAGGTTCTGTTGGCATCAACTAGAGCTTTTGAGGAGTAGCTCAGGTCACTCAAATGGTTGTTGGTTTTACTGATAGCGTAGCGAACCCCAAGTATACCGGTAATCACCATCAGACTGAACAGTGCCATTCCTGCCCAACGTGCTTCTCGCAATCGTTGCCTGAGAATTCGATTCAGCTTTTCTTCGGTTTTCCTTTGTTTTTTAGTTATTTTAGCCAGTTGGTTTTGGAGTTCTTGTTCTTTAACCAGTTGTTCAATTTTATCCTGGCTCTGTTTGTCTTTCTGGCGGAGATTTTCTAATTCTGCTTGCAGTTTCGATTGCTTTTTCTGGCGGATAACGTCTACCAGATAATCGTGAACCAGTTGATAGCGGTTGATCGTAACTTCTGGTAATAGAAATACTAATCCTGATTTCTCAAAAATTTCTAATATTAAATCTAATGTATAGTCTTCTAATGATGATTCTATGGCTAGCTCCGAGCGATTCTTAAGGGGTCGATTTTTATTGTCATCAATGAGTAACGACAACACTAGCCAAGCTGCTGTTTCATTCTCAGGACCGCAATCTTTAATAACTTTTTCTAAAAACCGCTCCACTAGTTTTGCTTTGGGACCATGGTGCTGGTACTGAGCTAAGGTAGTAATATTTTCAGCTTGAAGCTGAGCTCCTACTACTTGCAACTCAATGGGACGAACTTCTCCAATTTCAGCTCCTAATTCTCTGACTAATTCATCAATTAAAGCTGGCTCTAAATAAAAATTAGCCCGATGGGTTAAGCTTTGAATAACTGAATAAGCATCTTCTAAGGAAAAATTTACTAATGGATAACGAATCTTTTTATCTAAGATATTACTTTCTATAACGTCCCAAGTATAATGTTCTAGTTCTAGTAATTTATGTAAGGCGTTATCTCGGATAGAAAAAATTAGTTTTAAATAGGGTAGCTTAAGACAATTTACTAAAAAATAATAAAACAGTTTTCGTTGGGATTGATGGGAATAAACGGAGAAAAACTCTTCAAACTGATCAAAAATTAAAACCGTTAATAAGTTATTGTCGGCGTTGTGTTGTAATTGCTCCAGGACAGAATCAATTAGGGCGTTACCATTACCGTTACCATTACCATTAGAGTTTAGAAATTTTTCCCTGAGCAAGGGGTCTTCATTTCCATTTCCTAATAGTTGATCGGCCAAGTGTTTATGGAGTTCCCCCACCCAATCGGTGTAAACTTGCACCACAATCGGTAACCCAATGCGATCGCCAAGGGGTCTATTTTTGAGTGCTGGCACTAATCCGGCATGGACAATGGAACTTTTTCCAACCCCTGACTGACCATGAATCACTGTCAGTTTGTGATCAGCACGGGTAATCCGTTCCATTAAGCGGTTTACATCTCGCTGACGTCCGGAAGCTGCCATTTCCTGGGGAATAAGGTCTTGTGGCTGTACGCCATGCCAGCTGGGATTATTAGATCCTCGTGGTGGCTGTAGACGACTAGCACCAATGAAGGCACGGAAGCCATACAGCTGCTCCACTGCCCGTTGTTCTTGTTTAATCCGAAATGCTTCTAGGTATTGCCCTTGTTCAAAGTAAAGGCTACGTAATCGTTCCAACAGGTGCAGGTAACGCTGAGGCTCATAGCGATAATTGCTGGATTCTATGGCATCTGCCAGTTTATGACTCGCTTTTTCCAGCTGCTTGACCGCTTCTGCTAAATTTCCCTGCTTTCCTTGGGATTTTACCAAAAATAATCGATAGAGCTGGGCTAATAGCAATGGATGCAAGCCTTGGTCATGGGGCTGATCATCAGCAGCAACAACCAAAATTAATAGAGCTTTCTCCGCTAATTGACCAGCATCCTCCCATCGGGATTGCTCAAGGGCTACTTCTGCCAGAAAACCGTAATCTTGGGCTAGTTGCACCTGAGTCCCATAGGTTTCATGAAGGGACAGAGCCTGTTGAGAGGTGGTTTGTAAGAATGACCACGCTTGTAGATGCTGCAGCAGTTCAGCTAGCTTACTAATAAAAATAGCCACCAGATCCTGACGCCCCGCTTGGGTGAAAATTCCCATACATCGATGCAGATACGGCCAAGCTTCTTCCCAATAGCGCTGTTTATGAGCTTGATTTTGGTCAGCTTGGCGACAGTAACACAAACCAAGATAAAATAATAATAACCCCTGCCGTTCTAAGTTATCCGTTTGCTGCCAAACTCTTAAGCTTTTACGAAACCGCTTCTTGGCTAGATTTATGCGATCGCGTTTATAGTCATCTAGACCCAAAACAAAGTCTAGACTAGCGTCTAATTCCTTATCTAAGGTAATGCCACGACTATGTAAATCTTTTAGGGCAAAATCCAGTTCAAATCGACGTTGGTTTTGGAGTGCTGAGTTCCTCGAATAGGTAATACAAATATCGGGGTTGGGAGGTTGGAGGTTGGGAGGTTGAAGGTTGGGAGGTTGAAGGTTGGGAGGTTGAAGGTTGGGAGGTTGAAGGTTGGTTGGTTGAAGGTTGGTTGGTTGAAGGTTGGTTGGTTGAAGGTTAGCTGGTTGAAGGTTGGTTGGTTGTAGGTTGGTTGGTTGTAGGTTGGTTGGTTGGAGGTTGGGATTTGGGATTTGTGGCGTGGTTGAGGGGGAAGACTCTCCAGAGTTTAAGAGACAGGCAAATACCATTTGAGCCTTTTGTCCTAGAAAATTGACTAACTCTGTGGTGGTCAGTTCAAACTTGAGGGGAGTGGCTGCCCAACTGGCAAAATCTGGTGCCAAGCGCATCAGTTTTTGCAGTACGTGGTCATTAACCCACAATATTAGAGGAAAGGTTAGGCGTTTACGAAACTCATCCCGGACTTGATTAGTAGAGGTCAGCAATTCCTCAAGGGCAACGACTGACTCTAAACCAACAATCAGTAATGCGGCATGAGGGGGTGAGGAGCTCAGAGGGTCATGGTGAGAACTCTCCCTGTCCCCGCATCTGTCTATCCCCCTGTCCTGTCCACGCCCCAATTCCCTGTGTTCGTAGTTTTGGATGGTGGTGTAAAGGGTGGTAGCCGATGGCGGTATGATAAACTCTGTAATCGGGTATTGTGGCTGAGACAGTGCTTTGAGGCGTTGCAGCATCTGTTGTTGCAAACCCTGGTAGTTACATCGCACGATCACAAGGGAAAATTCCCCTTGTGAAAATGCGATCGCTCTAGAGAGAGCCTTTAATGTACTATCGTTGTATTGGGCAGCGTCTGCTGGTGATTTTGTTTCAACCATGACTTAAACTGCGGTGCCTCTTCTAATGCTGGATTTATACCAAACCAATTTCCATCGCGATCGCGGTATTCAAAGACAAACATACTGCGCAATAGAGTTTGGTATTCCGTATCACCCCTGACTTTCTGCTGTTGCACCACCTGAAACAGTAATTCCCACTCCTCATCAGTAATTGATGAGAGCAGATAATCCCGCCGTTCGAGAATCACATTTTCTAAACACTCGCTCGGAATCGGTGGGTTTTCTTGCCTGAGACAATCAAACAATAATCCTAGCAAGTTACGCACATGACCACCACTAATTCGGCACAGGCGGTTTAAAGTTTCTATATTATCAAATACCTCCGGGAGCAAAGCAAATCGTTGCTCAGGAGTTTGATTGGGGAAAGCTCTAACCAGCACCATTTCTCGCAGCAGTGCCATGCCATCGGGAAACTCCTCACCTGTGCGCAGTTTGACTGGCACCATCGGTAATATTTTAGGAGTGAGTCCACCACCTAAGCGATTCTTCAGGGTTTCGCACTCATTGGAGAAAGTTAACGCCAAGGGAATTGTGTAAACAATATGGCAATTGAGTCGGCGTAACTGTTCACCCCGGTCAATGAATAAGTATTCTGGTTGCGTACGCCCAGAGGGTAAAGGGCGAATATCCACCCGATCCAGATTATCCACAATCACCACTAGTCCTGCTTTGCCCTTTTTCTTAAGGGTAGTGGTAGCAGGTTTTAGTAGTTCTTCATTAATCGAGTCTAAGATTCCACTAGTGCGAGGTTCCAGGTATTCCCGCAATCGACGCCGCAGCTTAGGACTTTCCTTGGTTTTAGCCGTTATTTTGCCAATGCCTACCGACAATTCTGCTTCAGCACCTAATTCAATCGGTGTGCGCAAAAAATCGGTAATTTCTGTAAAAAGATTGACAAAATAGCCTGGTTTTATATTAATTTTAATTTTCTCCAGACTTTCACTGACTTGACCAGCTATACTCAGCAAAATATCGCTTAGATCAACATCAGCCATGTCTAAATCTTGAGACGACTCAAAATAAACCACATGAAATTTATGTTGCTCTAATTCAGCTTTTAGTCTAAGTAATTCTGTGGATTTACCACAGCCAATATGCCCTGTAAACAGCTGACAAGTCGGCTCGTCTGGAGAAATTAGGGTGATGGTTCGCTTGAGGGACTCAATAATTTTATTTCCTCTGACTGGGGAAAAATCAATATAGTATTTTATATCATTGACATCTCCCATGCTCAGGGGCTTGCTGGGATTACAAGCTTTGTAGAATCTTGGCAGATCTAGTACCATTATAGCTTAATTTTCCTTCCTGATTTAGTCGCAGGACAATGCTAATTCCCACGTTTTTTTAGCACCTAACTTCCCTTTTAAAAAAGGGTTTCGCTAACCAATAAAGATGCACCCTTAAATTCTGTACATATGTCTAGCCACTCACATTTCTGTTCTTGGTCTTTTGTTTCATCCCGGCTGGCCAAGGATAACGATGGTGGGTTTTGACTATTGAGTTTACCCTGAAAATTTGTCCATGTTGGTGTATGATGATTAACTTTACCATAATTTAGGATTTGGGTATCCGTGAGACTCTGACCTAAGTTGACAAGCATCGGCAAGGTTAAACTAACACTTAAGAATTGGCTGATCATCTCATATCTCTCCTATGGTTTCCATCGAACCAATGGTGTAAAGCAATAATTAACTCTTCTACAGCTGTGGGTTGGAATCAGGAAGTCGCAAGGGATGAATAATGGATGTAACCGATGTCAGCTGTGAGGCATCTATTTCTATAATGAGTGATTTCCCAAAAGTGATTGCTGAACTGATGCTCTAGGATCGAAAACAGAAGTGTCCTAACCAGGAGGTGCTGTTTTGACCGAATTCTGGCCTGAGTCTGACTCTGTTAACTCTCTAGATCTTGATCAGGATTTAGATAGCGCAATTTCAGGTTTTGAGGAAATCCAGGCAGAACTAAACTACAAACAGGCACAAGACTCCCTGAGGGATCTGGTAGCTAATCTTGACCTATCCCGTAGAGAAAAAGCTGGTTTAGATGCTCAAATCCAGGACTTAGGCAATCTGCTTCAGAAGCTGGAAAATACCTGTATCCAAATTGCTGCCTTTGGCATGGTGGGACGGGGGAAATCCTCTGTACTCAATGCCTTGGTCGGTCAACCTGTATTTGAAACTGGTGCCCTACATGGGGTGACCCAGAATGCTCAAACTGCCCATTGGCAGCCCCATAGTCAAAGCCCTAGTCAAGCAACCCATAGTCAAACCCCTAGTAAAGCAACCCATAATCAAAGTCATAGTCAAACCCATAGTCAAACCCATAGCCAACAGGATATTCTACAGGTTGCCCTACCCAGTATTGGTAATTCCCAAATTCAGCTAATCGATACCCCAGGAATTGATGAAGTAGATGGGGAAACTCGGGAAGCCTTAGCCCTAGAGGTAGCTAAACAGGCAGATTTACTGCTGTTTATTATTGCTGGTGATATGACTAAGGTAGAGTACCAAGCTCTATCTCAGTTAAGAGCTAGTGGTAAACCGATGTTACTGGTGTTCAACAAGATTGACCAATATCCCGATGCTGATCGCATGGCAATTTACAGAAAAATTCGGGATGAACGGGTCAAGCAGTTGCTTTCACCAGCAGAAATTGTGATGGTTGCTGCTTCACCTTTGGTATCTGTAGCAGTGCGATCGCCTAATGGCAGCATTCAGGTCAAGCGCCGCCGAGGGAAACCCCAAATTGAAGATTTGAAACTAAAAATTCTGGAGATTTTACATCGGGAAGGGAAATCCCTTGTTGCTCTTAACACCATGCTTTACGCTGATGAGTTGAATGAAAACTTGGTCAACCGAAAAATGAAGATTCGGGATGACAGTGCTAATCAAATTATCTGGAAAGCAGTGATAACTAAAGCATTTGTGATTGCTCTGAATCCAGTTACTGTTGTGGATATCCTCACCGCTACTGTAGTTGATGTGGTAATGATTCTTACGTTATCCCGTCTCTATGGTATTGCTATGACTGAGCAGGGAGCTATTCAATTATTACAAAAAATTGCTATGAGTATGGGCGGTATTGGTGCTAGTGAACTCTTGGCTAACTTGGGATTGAGTAGCTTAAAAAGTATTTTAGGAATTTCTGCCCCTGTCACCGGTGGGGTTTCCCTAGCGCCATATATGTCGGTTGCCATCACCCAAGCTAGTGTTGCTGGAGTTTCTGGTTATGGTATTGGACAAATTACCAAAACCTATTTAGCTAATGGCGCATCCTGGGGAGAAGATGGACCAAAAGCCGTTGTTAGACGAATTCTCTCCTCTTTAGACGAAACCTCAATTCTCCATCGCATTAAAGGAGAATTGAGGGCAAGATTATCAAAAGTTCAAGGTTGAAGGTTGTCTGTCAGAATGCAGAATGTAGAATGTAGAATTAAGAATTCTACATTCTACATTCTTAATTCTTAATTCAAAAAGGGCGAACAACCTTGGCCAATAGGCCACGCTACGGGAATAACTTGGACTTACTTTTTGAAAGAATCTAGCCATTCTCTAACTTGCTCACCAGCAACATCGCGACCTCCGAGACCGAAGGCTAATGCGATCGCAACCGCGATTGCGCCTAAGAGTAAACCAAAGGCTAAGTTCACAATATCAGGGGCAATGCCCATTTGTTGTAGACCTAGAGCTAAAGAAAAGGCAATAATCGCAATCCTAGCTACTTGTGCCAGGATATTGGATTGGCGAGCGCCGGAGCCAGTAATCAAGTTGAAAGCAAAATTAGCTAGGAACAGACCGATAGCAAGGACTACTAACCCGGACAGCACCCGAGCACCAATGAAACCGACCCCACCAACAATGTCAGTTAAGGCGGGAATCTGTAACACATCCGTTGCTGCCACAATACCAGCGATCATGATACCGATCAGTACAAGCAGTCCCGCTAGCTCAGAAGGGGTGCGACTGGTAAGTGGGTTCTGTGGTGTCTCTGATTCTGCTGTTTGATCAGTGGTGCTAGGAGCGCTGACAGAAAAACCTAGCCAGCTGAATAGATTGTTGAAGCCAAGGTCTGTCAGGACGTTGGTGGCCAGATCACTAACAAACTGTCCGATTACGTAGAAAACTGCCAGAATACCAGCCGCAGCAAAGAGTTTGGGGATGGTATTAGTCACCTGGCTTAACATTGCGATCGAAGGTCCAGAGATGGCCTGGATCTGCAAGGCATTAAGGGCAGCGGTAGCAACGGGAATCAAAATCAGTACATAGACAATCGTACCGATAATCCCGGCTAGGGAGCGGCCACCAGAGGTACTGAGTCCAAACCGCTCCCCGATCTGATTCGCACCTGCTGCTGTCAAAAAACTAGTGACAAGACGTTGCACAAGTTGAGCAATAAACCAACCAATAGCACCAATTGCTATGGCTGCGCCAATATTGGGTACAATCCCCCAAATCTCACCCAGCATACTTAGTACTGGATCGAGAGTTCCCTGTAAGCCTAGGGTCTCTAAGACCGATGGCAGAAACAGTAGGAAGATTAAGTAGTACAGGGAATTGCCAATGGTTTGAGCCACAGAGAACTGACTAGTGCCACGATCCCCGACTTGTTCACCCAAGCGCTGATCGATATTCAATGCATTGAGCGTCCTGACTACTATCATCTTGACGATAGTTCCCAGTAACCAGGCAACACCCAAGAGAATCGCCGCACCAAAGACACTGGGCAGGAAGCCAAGGATGGTGTCTAGAAAACTATTCAGGGGTCCAGAAACTGTATCTAGCTTGAGGGTTTCTAGAACCGCCACTACCGTGAAAACGATGATAATCCAGAAAATCGCCCCGGATAACCATTGCTCAATTGCAGGTGGGCTTCCTGTCTGACCGCCAGTAGCCCACTGAGCAATGTTGTTGTCAATATTGGTGCGATTCAGTACTGCTTTGGTAATACCAGCAGCAATCTTAGCAAGGATAAGACCAATGACTAAGATTGCGATCGCTTTAACCACATTCAGTAAGGTGGTTCCCCCATCTGCCAAAACTTGGTCTAATGCGGGAACTCCTGTCTGGGCTAAAACCAGGTGTGCCGATGGCTGCACACCCACTCCTACAATTTGGAAGATACCTTCCGAAGTTCCATTCATAGTCTTTGTTCTTACTTAAATTGTCCAATGTCACAGGCAACCCTAAGTTTCTTAAGTTCCTTAAGTTCCTTGTGACTACTGTGGTCTGGTGAGGAGCACGGTATTATCGTCTCAACTAGATAAGTTTGGCAGCGGTAAAGCTGCGCGTCTGGTGACCCGATCAGGAACCGCGACGCGGCGCTATAGGCTGCCGTCCCAAAAAGAGCTGGACAACAAGAGGTGCAGTTGTTGTGCTTTCCAGTTCAAACCGGAATCGCCGATTCTGCACAAGGTAAGGTTTGCCTGGCCAACGTTGTTGGTCGGTACTTTCCGAACCGCACTGTTTTACCCCTGGTCTAAGTGTTTAACGACTCGGTTCTAGAGCTTGGAGCGGGCATTCTACCCCAAGGTAGGAACTTTAACACTTGCCAACAACGTAGACCCAATACCAGAAGGGCAACCCCTTCGGTCAAGGTCTTAGGCTGGTCAGCTACCTGAAGGGAGGCTATCTAAGCCTGGTCTCTTCAGAGGAGGGTGCTGACTGAAAAGAACCTTGAGCAGAAGGTACGACGATAATATTTAAAAGTAAAGGTTGAGATGTTCATGGAGAACGTTTTACTCCTCAAATTTTCCACAGATGTGGCTTAATCTTGCCTAACTGACAAATCTTGACCCAGGAGTGCTGATAGAATTTACCCATAGTTGCCGACGCAGTCAACTAGTTAGCTTAGGGGGTCTTACTCCCTAAATTAGGCTGGGTAACTTGATTGAGTGTTGAATCGGCATTTGCCCCGATGTGACGTCGGACACTCGGGAGCTGAAAGATTTTTTGGTAGGTTTGTCAGTCACTCAAGACGTAACCCTTATATTTAGAGCCAATTGATGTACAAAAATCAAGTCTTGATTAATTTTTCCTCCTCACAACTCTAGTGGTCTGGTAGTGTGGCTAGCTGCCACCGTAATCAAGATAGTCCAATAATGTCGAAATTTTACATGCAAAACGCCCAATTTTTTGAACAATCCATTAAAATTAATGCCAGCGCCACCATTGTCGAGCGCTGTATCACTGACCAGAGCTTAATGCATCGCTGGCTCAACCCGATTTTGCGTTGTGAATCAGTGGGGCAGTGGAGTACTGATGTCGGGAGTCGCTCGCGGTTTATTATTAACATTCCCTGGTTGCAGCCCACTCTCAAGAGTGTGGTTATTGACCGCAAGCCAGGGTTAGTGGTTTGGCAGTTCCAGGGTTTTTTCAAAGGACGAGACCGCTGGGAGTGTCAGCCAGCTGAACAAGGCACCCGTTTGGTCAACCGTTTTGAATTTGAAATTCCCAACCCCATCGTTAGCTGGGGATTCAACAGCTTTGCTGCCCAATGGACTCAGAATGATATGAAAGCCCAACTCAGACGCCTTAAGTTAGTAGCAGAGGAGATTTACCGACGTGAGTGTAGTCATTAGGGATTAGGGATTATGGATTAGGGTTAATCAAGCCCATCCATAGAAGTCTTTACCTATTTGCAATCTGTTCAAGTAACCGACGAATGATATCAGCATCCTCAGCTTGGGGAAGGATTTCCAAATAATGTTCCAAATCCTGGCATGCTTGTGATAAATATCCCAACTCGGAGTAAATCAGCCCCCGATCCCGCAGTTCTACCGGTGCATTCGGAAACAGCAACAACATGCGCTCAACTGCGGCTAGTGCTCTAGGTAAGTCTTGGCGATTGAGGTAAATTAATTTAAGATTCATTAACATTCGTGCCAACAGCTGCCGATTACTCACCGGTGCTAGGAAACTTGGTTGTAGGGTTACCGGATGCCCATAAATTTGGGTTAGTCGTTCCTCGCAGTCTTGTTCAAATAAAATTTCACCGCCATGGAAAGCATCTACAAAGATACCCACCTGCTCAAACTCTGGGCGAATTAAGAAATGCCCTGGCATCCCAATACCAACCATGGGAAAATCAAGGCGTCGAGCGACTTCCAGGTAAACCACGGAAAGAGTAATCGGAATACCTGTGCGCCGATCAATTACCTGATTGAGGAAACTATTACGGGGATCATAGTAATCACTCCTATTACCCGAATATCCTAGGTCATCATAGAAATACTGATTCAGAGTTTTAATCACTCGGAGAGGATAGCGTTCCTTTGGCAAGCGCTCTTCTACTTCAGATGCCATCACATCTAAGGCATTGAGGTAATCATCAATAGCCAGATCCGGGTATTCCTCCTGAGCTATATAAAGCGCTGCTTTTGCCAAATGAATTTGGTCATCTGGCTGATTTATTTCTGTGTAAAACCCTTGACGCCCTGAGTTAAAGTCCATCTAAAATTCCGTCAGCTACTTTGAGTATATAGTATTTTTATTTGATAGGTAAACATAAGATTGATATAAAAAGGGAACAGGGAATAGGGAATAGGGAACAGAGAATAGAAAACAGGGAATAGAAAACCGGGAATAGGGAATAGGGAACAGTGTCAAGATATACGAGGATTTTTTAGTGTTATGATAAAGCTCCGAAGTTCTTTGTTTCCTTTCATCACAATTCATCTATAGTATGATTTTTTCTATTGCATAGAACTATCACTGTTCACAATTTAAATAGGATTGCTATAGAACTCCAAAAGTTGTTCTAAGTAGCTGGACAAAAATAAACCTCGCTTCTTGATTCAGTCGCTCATGGGGGAAACCACGGCAGTCGCTCATGGCGCATGGGTCTGTGTGCGGAACCTGCGTCCGCATCTGTCAGCCATGCAAAGCGCGAGTGGGGGAAACCCCCGCATGAAGGCTTAGGTGCGCTTTCCGTAGGCGAATTAAATTCGCCACGGGTCGCACCTCTGCATCGCTCTCCAGCCCGGTGGGAACCCCCGCATGAAGGCGCTGCCTCCCCAAGACCGCGCTGCATCGCTATATTAACTTGTGTAAAGTTGCCAAAAATCCCTCTGCTCCCTGCTCCCTGTTCCCTGTTCCCTGTTCCCTGTTCCCTGTTCCCTGTTCGCTATTTCAACAGTTAATTTTACTTTTGTCCGACTACTTAAAATGTTCAAGAACAAGAAAAGTCTGTTTCGCCAAGAATCACTTGAACGGCTATCTTCCCCAGAACGGCTGGATCAGTTGATGCAAGTGGTTAATCCTAGGGATTGGCTACCTTTAGCGGCTTTGGGGGGTTTGGTGTTTTTGGCTGTGATTTGGAGTATTTTTGGACGGATTCCCATCACTGTCACCGGTCAAGGAGTACTAATCCGTCCTCGGCGGCTAGTACAGTTTCAGTCCACTATATCTGGACAGTTGGACTCTCTAAATGTCGGGGAGGGGCAATGCTTTGAGAAAAATGATGTACTGGCAACCATTGACCCATCTGAACTCAAAAAGCAGTTACAGCTGCAACGGAGGAAACTAAGTCAATTGCAGGTACAGGATCGGGATAGCAATTTAATTTCAACTCAGCTAACCCAACTGGAAACGGATGCGATCGCAAAGCAGCGAGCTAGCTTACAGCAACGGTTGCAAGATGCCATGGCTCTGACTCCTGTACTAAAAGAGAAAAACTTTACTGCGATCGCTCGACAGCGTCAAAGTCTAAACCAACAGCTGCGGGATGCCATGGCTCTGACTCCAGTATTACAGGATAAGGGATTGAAAGCGATCGCACAGCAGCGCCAAAGCTTAGAACAACGGCTCAGGGATCTTATAGCTCAAGTCCCAGTTTTCAAACGGAGATGGCAAAAGCGTCAGGAACTGTCGGCGGTAGGGGGAATTGCCGAAGATGCTGTTTTACAAGCGGAACAAGAGTATCGCCAAGCCGTGCAGAGTATCTCGGAGCTGGAAGCACAGTTGAAGCAACTGGATGTTAGTGAAACTGAAACAGAAGGCACATACGTACAGAATCTCAGTACGATTAGTGAGATTCAAGTAAAGTTAGAGGAACTCAGTGTTCGAGAAACTGAGGCGCAACAAAAATATTTGGATAATCTTAATACCATATCCCAAATCAGAGCACAGTTACAAGAGTTGGATACCAAGGAAAAACGTTTAGACCAACAGAATTTGGAAAGTTCTAATCAACGAAGCAATCAGATTCAGGACGTGAAGCTAGAAATTGCTCGACTGGAAAAGCAACTGGCAGACAAGAGTAAAATTCTGAGTCCTTACGCTGGGTGCGTTGTCGAAATTGCTGCTGTTAGGGGACAAGTGGTTCAACCCGGAACCCAGCTCGGCACCATGACAGTTAAGGGACAAAGTGATGGCATGGAGGGCATTACCTATTTCTCGGTCAAGGACGGGAAAAAGATTCAACCGGGAATGCTGATTCAAATTACACCGGATACAGTCAAGCGACAACGATTTGGTGGCATTGTGGGCAAAATTACTTCAGTTTCACCCTATCCTGTAACTCGCGAGGGAGCAGCTAGTGTAGTTGGGAATCCAGAAGTAGTAGATAATCTGATCGGTCAGGGGGGAGCAATGATAGAAGTCTACGCTCAATTAGAAGCAGATTATACCACGTTTAGTGGCTACCAATGGTCATCTTCTGATGGTCCAGACTTGAAAATTTCTGCCGGAACTACTACCACCGCTAGGGTGAGAGTAAAAGAGCGTGTGCCGATTAGCTTTGTCTTGCCGATTTTGCGGGAATGGAGTGGGATTTATTGAAGGTTTAAAGGTTTAATGTTGAAAGTTGAAAGTTGAAGGTTGAAGGTTGAAAGTTGAAAGTTGAAAGTTGAAAGTTGAAAGTTTGTTCGCGTAGCCTGGCCTTTGGCCAAGGTTATTAGCCAAATGCGAATAACCAAAAAACCTACCCTTCACCGAACTCCAAAGGCGAACAACAAACAAACCTTGGCCTATTGGCCACGCTACGCGAACAATCTACCCTTAACCCTTCAACAAACAACATTCAACCTTGGCCTTTGGCCACGCTACGCGAACAACAAACCAACCTTCAACTTTCAACTTTCAACCTACCCTTAACCCTTCAACAAACAACATTCAACCTTGGCCTTTGGCCACGCTACGCGAACAACAAACCAACCTTCAACTTTCAACTTTCAACAGTAAACAATGAAACAAAAACGAATCAAAACCCCCACTCTATTGCAAATGGAAGCAGTAGAATGTGGTGCCGCTGCTCTAGGAATTATTCTGAGTTACTATGGTCGGATTGTGCCGTTAGAGGAACTTAGGGTTAGTTGTGGTGTGTCCCGCGATGGCTCTAAAGCATCTAATTTGGTTAAAGCTGCTAGGCGTTATGGAATGCAAGCCAAGGGTTATAAAAAATCCCTGGCTAACCTTAAAAAATTGCATCCTCCGTTTATTGTGTTTTGGAATTTTAATCATTTCCTAGTAGTAGAAGGATTTAGTAAAAAAATCGTCTTTCTCAATGATCCAGCTGCTGGTCCAAGACGGGTAACCAGCGAGGAATTTGATCAGGGTTACACGGGGGTAGTGCTGGTAATTGAACCAGGACCAGAGTTTAAAAAAGGGGGTCAAAAACCCAGTGTTACATTCGCGCTATGGTTACGACTAAAAGGGTCTATTCCTGCAATTACATACTGTATAATAGTAGGATTTTTATTAGTTTTACCTGGCTTAGTTATTCCCGTCTTTAATCAAATTTTTGTAGATAATGTGTTAGTCGAAAGTCGCACTGATTGGCTACGTCCCTTGATTTTAGCCATGGCAATTACGGTGCTCCTGCAGGGGGTGTTGACCCTGTTACAATTGCGGTATTTGAGACAACTAAAAATTAAGTTATCCGTAGGAATGTCCAGCCAATTTCTCTGGCACATCCTGCGATTACCAGCAAGATTTTATGCCCAGCGGTTTGCTGGAGAAATTAGTAATCGGGTTAAGCTAAATGACAAAGTGGCTGACGTGCTTTCGGGTCAGTTGGCAACAACAGTGATTAATTCGGTAATGGTAATCTTTTATGCCCTGGTGATGTTTGCCTATGATGGGGTACTCACTGTAATTGCTATAGTTTTTGCCTTGGTAAATGTCTTGACCTTACAATGGCTGGCTCGTAAGCGGGTGGACAGCTATATGCAATTAGCCCTAGACCGGGGTAAGGCAGCTGGGGTAGCGATCGCTGGACTACAGGGCATAGAAAGTGTCAAGGCATCGGCAACAGAGTCGGATTTCTTTGCCAGGTGGTCCGGTTACTATGCTAAAGCGGTTAATGGTCAGCAGAAACTGGAAGTAGCAAACCAGGTTTTAGGGGTTTTACCGCCTCTGCTAACCTCCTTAACCTCTATGCTAATTTTGGCAGTTGGGGGTCTAAGGGTAATGGAAGGATCTCTCAGTATTGGGATGTTAGTGGCTTTTCAAAGCTTGATGAACAGTTTTCAGAAGCCTGTCAACCAGTTAGTCAGGTTTGGCAGTACTCTCCAGGAACTCGATGGTGACCTCAATCGCTTGGATGATGTATTGGGCAACCCGATTGACCCCCAGTTGACCGAAGGGTTAGCTCAAACCACTCATTCCCCTAACCGCCCCCAAGATCCGGTGGCAGGTCAAAGGGGAGATCAAGCAGAATCTGATTCATTTCCCACTCTCCAGGTCTGCCTTCAAGGTCATGTAGAATTACGCAATATTACCTTTGGCTATTCCCGGATAGATCGACCGTTAATTGAGAACTTTAATCTGACCCTGAAACCTGGTCAAAGGGTAGCGCTAGTAGGGGGTAGTGGTTCGGGGAAGTCTACCATAGCAAAGATAGTAACTGGTTTATACCAACCTTGGTCAGGGGAGATTCTATTTGATGGGATTCCAAAACAGCAGATTCCCAGGTCGGTGTTGACGAATTCCTTAGCAATAGTGGAACAGGAAATCTTTCTGTTTGGGGGGACAGTACGGGATAATCTGACCTTGTGGGATAAGACGGTACCCCTGTCTGAGATAGTGCGCTCTTGTCAGGATGCGGCAATTCACGAGGTGATTCAGGCACTACCTGGGGGATATGAAGCCCAACTGATGGAAGGAGCTGGAAATTTAAGTGGGGGTCAGCGTCAACGTCTGGAAATTGCTAGAGCGTTGGTTAATGACCCAGCGATTTTAGTGATGGATGAGGCAACTAGTGCCTTGGATGGGTCAACGGAAACGATTATTGACCAGAATCTCAGGCGTCGGGGTATTTCTTGTATTATTGTAGCCCACCGATTGAGTACGATTCGAGATTGTGATGAGATTATTGTTCTGGAGCGGGGTAAGGTGGTGCAACGGGGTACCCATGAGGAATTGTGGCAGCAAGGGGGAGTTTATGGGCAGTTGATTAGTTCTAGTTATTAGCTAAGCATTCAGCCTACCGCTGTCAGCAGTCAGCTTAAAATAAACCTCATTTGGGAAAATTTAAGAGTTCGAGATTTTATTGAATTGAAAGTCTGGGGATTTGCCCATCTAAGCATTAGCTGATAGCACCTCAAGTAGCACCATCTGTAGCGCATTAGCTGATAGCTTACATTAGAAAGCTATTCATTTTGAATTTTGTCTTTTGTATTTTGAATTCAAAAATGGTCATCTATTCAATTCGGGTTAAAAAGATTCCATTGGCAAAATCTGTATGTTGATCGGCATGGATAATATTTCCACCATTGGAATAGATAAAGTTAGCAATTTTGGCCACAAGTCCTTGTTGATCCGGACAAGACAGCAGTATTATTGCAGTCGGTGAAGTCATCTTAACTTCTCGAATAAACATACAGATAGACAGCTATTATAGAAGATAATATCTGATTCGTCTAGACTCAACATCAAGGTAATTTCCGTAACGTTAATACCTAAGCATTCAGCTAAATGCTTACCTTGCAGAAACCACGCTAAAATATGAGCAAAGCTACTGTAGAATAGGCTAGCCATGACACGCAAAACAACTCGACGTAAGTTTATCGTGACCAGTGTTGCTGCTGCGGGTGGTATTGTGGGAAGTGCAGCATGGCATAAACAGCAGTCTCAACTGTCAGCAAAAGCAGCTATTCAACTGCCAACAGCAGCTACAATGCCAGAACGAGTGTTAGGTAAAACGGGGGTTAAGGTTCCAATCTTTGGGTTGGGAGGTGCAGGACAAACCCCTTTGTCGAAGATGAATCGAGAAGCTGATGCCGTCGCCCAAATTGAAGCGGCGTTAAAGTTTGGAATTCGTTATTTTGATACAGCAGCTAGTTATGGCCCCAGCGAAAATTATATGGGGAAGGTATTACCTCTGAGGGGGCGACGAAATAAGCTAAAATGCAGATTCTATAAGCAACCTAGCCCTTATACCTCGTTGATAATACTTTCGTTTATTAGGATTGAGTCTCATTAATTCGGTTACTAATTCTAGACAACAATCCTTAAACTTTACCCAGGTTTGACCATATAAACCAATGTAAAAACTGCTATGTCTCC